>DASZJS010000677.1:0-12280 GCA_035947935.1 Gemmata sp.
GATTGGGTTCGAGAAACTCGTCGGCGAGGAAAAAGTCATTCAGTACCCACTCGAATTCCCCACGACTGCCGATCCAATAGCGTTCGAGCAGGCTGCAAAAGCGATCGCCGCGGACGGGGTTGAGGGGGTACTTTTTCTCCCATCGCGGGTCAGTGAGCAGTCGTGCCGTCAGGATGAGGGATTTCTGGCGGGATGCCGACAGGAAGGGTTGCCGGTTGTGTTACTGGATCGGAACCTGCGAGGCCCATCCCGGCCACTCGAATACGATCTCGTCGCCTCGGATCATTTCAATGGTGGGCGATGTTGCACCGAACATCTCCTCACTCTCCTGCGGCGATCGGTAGCCTGCGTATTGGCCTCACCGACCAGCACGCATAGCGATCGGCTCGCGGGGTATCTTTATGCACTCCAAACGGTCGGGGGAGGGTTACCTCCGCGGGTGATTTGGATACCCGAACAGTTGGATGCCAAGGAAGCATATCCCTGGGTCGCGAACGAACTGATCCGGATTGGGGCGGATGGAGTGATCTGTTATCAGGACTACGTCGCGGTTGGCGTGATTCTGGAGTTGTTTCGCCGCGGTATGAATGTACCGCGGGATGTGGCCGTGGTGGGTTGCGATGATTTGCCAATTGGAAACAGTTTCGCCCTGGGGGTGACCTAGTATTCGTACCCTTCGGAGGCAATCGCCCGAACTGCCGTTCGGGTGTTGATGAACCGCATCGCTCACCCCAACGACCCGCCCGAGAAAATTGTCCTTCAGGGGAAACTCGTTCTTCGGGATAGCACTGCAGTGAGCTGATGGGGTGCGAGAGAGTTACACCCGTTGGGCGCTGAGGTACAGGTTCCGAGAATGCAAGTCACAATGATTGTTCCGAATGTGCCGGTCGTCTTGACTTCGACTGAGTGAATTCAATCGCATTGCTCCTCAAGAACTAACTTCTGGTTAGTTCTTGCAGTTTGGGTCGAATTGGTTGATAGAAGCGAAAAATGTATCTTTGTGGTCTCTGACGACAGCCGAAATTGTTGCTCAACACCGAATGAACTCCAGAATCTCGTCTGTTGACAGATAAGTCATCGCAGGATAGTTTTAAGTTATCCACCTCACGCAAGTGAGGACGCTATAATTCCCGATTGGGTGAGATGGCTCATCTAATCGGGAATCTGTGTTTGAGGTGCGCGATGAGTACGCCGACGGGAGAAATTGTTGCGCGGCCAATGGTGGCTCGTGCCTGTGGTTGTTTGCAAGAGTTTCAGCACTTCGCGGTGGATAAATACCGGGCTCAGAGACTGGCCAAGTTTCAAAAGACTCGGTGCAGCGCGTGCGTTGCCAAGCTCAACGAGGAGCAGCGGAAAGCGGCGGCGGCGCTTCCCACAAAAGGTGAGGCGTTCCAACTCCTTCCTAACGGAACCAAGGTCGCAATGACCCGTCGTCCTGATGGCACCTGGACGGGAACGCTGACTGCCGAAGGAACAACCGTCGAGGCGATTGCAGATGGGCCACAAGGCCTGAGTGTGACACTTGCCCGTCTTTGGGTATCATCTCATCCCCCAGGAGTTCAACCCGCTCCCAAGAAAAGTTGATCCACGCCTGTGGCCAAGTCGCTCAGAGTCATTGTCCGACTGCCCGCGCTGGTGTCGTCTGTGCGCAGAACAGCCCAGATGAGTCGGAAATGAGCGACATCAGGAGTTGCTCATCGGCTCCCCTTCCCGGTATCACCAATTTACCCCCGCGGCGATGCGTCATTGCTGCGGGGTATTCCCCTCCCGGCGTGGGCCGGGCCAGACACCTGGGTTAGCCTTGGGCATCCCAGGTGTCTGTACTTCTGGGGATCAGAAGTGCGTCCGTATATTTGCGGCAGACGCGGAGTGGAGGATCGGTCAGTCAGTCCAAATAGTGAGTTTGTTTATGATTGAAGTGCTTATTTCTGCCGATGGTCGTGTTCCAAAAGGCCGAAAAAACCTGACAAAGCATGACAAAACCCGACAGCGACGTGATTGAATCTGTGATTGGGCAGAACGTCTGCCCACGCGTGCACGCGTGGGCAGAGCCGAGTACAAAATGAGCGGGTGAGTCGTGAAACGATAAGAGAGGCATTTGAGTTTTTTCGGGATACGACGACAGCAAAGCGCTTACTTTCGATCCTCGATCACCTGATCGAGAGCCTGTTTAACCGCCTCTTCCTGGGTCTGCCCAGTACCAGCAACCTGGAGTTTGGCCCCGTTTTTCCCATCCCTTGGTACGGATGCTCGGAACACGTATGCGCCATTCTCCTGCCCAAGCGATCGATCCTCGCGCTTGCACCCATACTTCTCAAACTCGCGATACAGCGCATCGAGCGCTGTTCCCTGCTCCGTTGGCTTTGCTGGCAGAACGGCTCCGGTTTGTTGGAGAGGAACCCGGTTTTCATTACCATCAATCTTCAACTCGTCGCTTGTCTTCAAGTTGCCTGCAAGTGCGGCTGGCATGGAATTCGGGCCAGGAATGTACGGAGTCTTGAACCGCGAGGGATCATCCGAATACCCCACTCCACTCTTATCCGGCGGTTTGGTTGGACCCCCCAGCAATGGGTCCTTCCCATTGGCCCCAATTCCCCCCCGATCCGGCAGTGGAAGATTTTGAGGACGGATCAGGCCGTTTGCTCCGCTCACGAGCGGATCGCTATTTCGAGTGCCATTATCGGAATTGTTGGACTTACAGCCGGCCAGCGCAAGCAACGCTGCTAACCCCACGACACCGGGCCAGCGGTAGATGGATCGAATTCGCGGGTTTCTGACCGTCATCTTGACCCGCCTCCAAGGGCGGCTACACCAGCGAGGAATTCACCGGGCGACACAGTCCGCCATTTGTACTGTCCCCGACAGTACGTCAATCGTCCACGTTCGCTGAGACAAATCTCGTAAGCGCGGTGCTTTGCGGGGTTGGATGGTTCGCAGTGGGCTATCTTTAACGGTGGCATAACCAACACACGAGGTGCGTTCAATGGCGATTTTCCGAATCGCAATGATTGGCGGAGATGGGATTGGCCCTGAAGTAATCGAACAGGCAATCCGGGTTGCCGAGGCAGCCGGACGGCGCTGCGATAAGGCTGAACTCCACTGGAACCGGTTGCCGTGGAGTACCGCTTACTACAAGCAACATGGCCGAATGTTGCCGGAAGACGGTTGGGAATCGCTGAAGCCCCACGATGCCATCCTGTTCGGTGCCGTGGGCGATCCTTCGGTCCCCGACAAGATCACCGTCCACGAACTCCTGCTGCCGATGCGGCGAAAGTACGACCAGTATGTGAACCTGCGACCTGCCTATCTTTTTGCCGGCGTCCCTTGCCCCATCGTCGGCAAGAAGCCAGGCGAAATCGACATGCTGGTGTACCGCGAGAACACGGAGGGGGAGTATGCCCCGGTTGGGGGGAACCTCTATCCCGGCACTGAGAACGAAATCGCAGTGCAGACGGGCGTTTTCACGCGACGAGGATGCGAACGAATTCTCCGTGCGGCGTTCGATGCCGCTCGAAAGCGACCGCGAAAGAAACTCACCAGCATCACCAAGTCGAACGCCCAGATCTACGGCATGGGTTTGTGGGATGACGCTTACAACGCCGTCCGCAAGGACTACCCCGACGTGCAGAGCAATTCGCTGCTCGTGGATGCGGCCGCAATGGATTTCGTCCGCAAGCCCGAAAGTTTCGATGTCGTGGTTGCAAGCAACCTGTTCGGAGATATCCTGACCGATCTCAGCGCGGCCGTGACCGGCAGCATTGGTCTGGCCAGCAGTGCGAACATCAACCCAACGCGACAGTTTCCGAGCATGTTCGAGCCGGTTCACGGCAGCGCCCCGGACATCGCCGGGAAAGGAATCGCCAATCCGCTCGCGGCGATCCTCTCTGCAGCCCTGATGCTGAACCACCTGGGTCTGGAGAAAAGCGATGGAGCTGTCCGCGCAGCGGTGAGCAAGGTTCTCGCTGAGGGGAAGGTTAAAACTGCGGACCTGGGCGGGAAAAACACGACCACTGAGATGGGCAATGCGGTTGTGTCGGCTTTAGTTGATAGTTTCAGTTGAGAGTGGAGAGTGGATCGGAATAGTTGAGAGTTGAGAGTTGAGAGTTGAGAGTGGAGAGTGAAAACCAAAGGCATTCTGTCTTTCACTTTCAACTCTCCACTCTCAACTATCTTAATTGGGGGTGAGATGCTTACCGGCCCACAGATCATACTGACTCTTAAAGTGCTGGTTGCGAGCGTCACGGTTCTGCTGCTGGCCTCCCTGGTTGCTCTTGCGCTGGGCAAGCCCAGATTACACGGACATATCAACACGGTGTTCTTTGCTTTGACGATGCTCACCGTATTCGGCTTTGAAGGACTCATCCAGTTCGGGGTTCCCATCACGACGGGCTTTGATGCAGCAGCCCACCAGGCGCTCATGATTCATTTGTGCTTTGCCATCCCATCGGCCGTGTTGCTGCCGGTGATGCTGTTTACGGGAAAGACTCGACGCAAGACCATACATCTTGTGTTTGCAGCGGTGTTCTCGGTAATGTGGGCCGGTACATTTGTAACCGGTATCTTTTTTCTTCCACACACCGGCGCTGGGCCATGATGGATCAGGTTACGGAACTCATAGTAGCCCGCCGCTCCGCGGCGGGTCCGCGACGGAGTCGCAGGCTACTTTGAAAACCACATTTTCCCAGCTTTGCCAAATGGATCATTCGTCACCGCTAGAAATATAATCCCATGACGGCAGGCCGCTCACCCCCCAATCCGCCACTAGACCTCACGGGCACCTGGTACGTCGATGCCGAGCCTACCGGGGAAATGCCCGAGATTCCCACACAAGAGCCAGAACCACCTGTTCCACCGGTCCCGCCACCGACAATTGCTTCGCCGCGTGCCGAGATTCCCCCATCGCCCGAGCAGATTATCGAGGCCATGTTGTTCGTTGGCGGTCACCCTCTTTCCGCGGAAACCGCTTCCGCTGCCATCCGTGGCCTCACTCCAGAACGCTTTCACTCAGCAGTCGATACTCTGACCGGCCGATACCGTCAGCAGCAGCGCCCGTACACAATCCAGCCTCGGGATGGCGGGTTCGTTCTCGCCATCCTTCCGACGCATCGCGGACTACGCGAGAGGCTTTTTGGTGGCCCCCGGGAAACGAGGCTCGGCCATCTCGCAGTGGATGTGCTTTCCGTGGTGGCCTATCGCCAGCCGGTCGATAAAGCGGAAGTGGATGCAATCCGCGGTACCGATTCCGGGGCAATTCTGAGACACCTCGTTCGACTGGGATTGGTTGTTGTGCAACATCGCGCTGAAGCCGGCATCCGGGCGGTGCGCTATGGCACCACCGCGCGATTCCTTCAAGTCTTCGGCCTTTCCTCTCTCGATGAGCTACCCCGTCTGGGAGACACGTCACAGGTGTAGTCCACCCTTGAATGAAGCTGGGCAACTTTCGCGAACTGGGCTTTTATTGGAACCTGGGGAACGCTATCTGTGCGGTTGCTAGTTGGGAAGGATTCCCACCACGTCCGCAAGGAAGCGAATCGTATGCGTCGAATTGCTCTGTGGGCCGGGCTACCGGTTGTTGCCACGGTCATTGGTGTGGGCCTGTGGTTCACCCTGATCCCGGGACGATCGGGTGCGGGGTGAACACCCGTGGGCTGTGGCCCGGTTGGCGGTCTGCCAGCCTACAATCCATATCCGCAACCGGGGGGATTCCCGGGCGCAATGCCATATCCTCAGCAGGGCTTTGTGACGTACCCCCAGCCGGTGTACCAACAACCACCTGCTTGGCCCGCGACAACGCAACCGCGACCGCAGGCCATGACTCCCAAGTCAGCGCCGAAACCTGCGCCTGTAACGATGCTCCCACCACCTGAACGGCCAGCGATCCTGCCAGTTGAGGTGCCATCGCCGCAGCAACTGGGGATTCGACTTGAGAACCCAGTGGTTTCTCCGGTTGTGGTTCCCAATCCCGAATCGCTTGGGATCAAGGGGGAGTAAACGACCAGGGGGCTAATCCCAGAGCGCGTTTGAACCTTTCTACCAACGGAAAGCCTCTTACTCCGTTGATTTCGATAATCCTGGTCCGGCGTGCGACACATCCACGAACCGGCTGGAACTCGAAATCAATCCCGAGGCTGACCATGTTGGCCCTCATCGTTGCAATGTTGATGTCTCCGCAGTGGGTACCCCAGGTAAACCCGCCGGGTCTGCTCTCTCGCATTGGCTCATCCACTTTCCGGCATCCATATTCCTCGTCCCCATTCGGCGGCATTAGTCTGCTGGGGATGTCACCAGATGGGAAGCGGGTGTACACAGGCGACTTCTGGGGATGTAGCAGTAGCAGATTTTTTAATACCGTGTTTGTTTGGGATGCGGGAACTGGCAAGTTGTTGAACTCTTACTCTCCACGGAAAAAAGCCGGACGCATCTGGTACTACAGTTTCTCATCGGACGGCTTGCGAGTGGTTGCTTTTCATGACGAGCAACAACCACTCCCGAAGGGATGTCGATTTTGTCTTCTCGATCCGGATACCGGTCGGGTCATTCGTGAGGGAAAGACATGGGAACCACCACCGGTTCGTCGAATGGGCTGGTCAGATGGTCTCTCTTTCGCCCTCCCAATGCTTACCAACAACTGGATCGTTCATTACACCGAGAAAGAAATAATCCTGCTCAATCCCGAAACCGGAAAGATAACTGGATTCACTCCCGCGATACCTGCCGAAAAAGGGCGGGTTGATGTTTCCCCGGATGGCAAGACGGCACTCGCAGGGCCAGTCGATGGCAAATTCCGGCTCTACGATCTACCCGATTTGAAACTCCGGGCGGAGTGGGCCGAAACCGAAGACCGAGAGATGGATGGGTTTACTCCAGACGGCAAGTTCCTCATCGTGTGGGACAAAAGGAAGACCGGCTGGGCACTCGAACTTTGGACCGTCGGGGGACTCTCCCGGCAAACTCTCCTGGAAGGCGATCACAAACCCGGACCGGTGGTTTTCTCTCCGAATGGGAAGGTGTTCGCCCGACAGCCAATTGGTCCAGACGACAGACCGGACAACTGGGAAGTACGTAACACAACGACAGGCCAGCTACTCTCCACACTCTGGGGCAACCCTTTCGGCCCGTACCCATGTTTCGACAGAGATGGCCAAACGATGTGGGTAATTCGTGGGGGGCGGCTACTCGTCCCTTTCGATGTGATGACCGGCAAGCCAAAGGCGAACGGCCCTGATTTACGCGGACCAATCGAACGGTTCCGCTTCTTGGGCGATGATAGATTGGTTGGGCTCTGTGACGATGCCGTCATCGCCTGGGAACCCATGACCGGTAAGGAAGAGTCTTGCATTGCAACACCGCGCACAAGAGACCGGAACTCCGACACAGTGTTCTCACCCTCCGGAGATCGACTGGTGTACATGGATAAGGAAGGGACAATCATCTCCTGGAATCCACGCACGGGAGCCGTAGTTAAAACACCTGTGAAACGAGGCGAACGCAAGCCCGAAGATTTTGGTTCTCAGCTGACCATAGATGGCCGGCTGTATATCGCTCGAGACGGTGACACGTTGACATTTCGCAACCCACTTGATGGGAAGATTTTGTTGCAGCGATCAGTCCCTCAAGTTTGGCGACCCTGCGAAGAGGAAGGCCCCTTGTCAGTTCGGGCCGTGAGCCCGGATGGGAAGCGTTTGGCCGCGGCTCACAATAACTACCCCAAACCGAGCCCCGTTGTATTACTCGACCTGACCGATGCGAAAGCAGAGGCGACCGTTCTAAAACCCGGTTACCACGTCAGCACACTGACGATAAGTCCGGATAGCCGATATCTCGTCGCCACGGGCGAAAATGAAACTCGAACCGAGTTCGGCTTCGATAGGAAACGCATGTTCACGGTATGGGATCTGAAATCTCCAGAGAAATCACAAACCCACCTGCTTCCATGTTGGAGCATACTTTCGACCCAGTTCGCACCAGACGGAAAGCTTCTTGCGATTCACGGCGGAGATCGGGTGTTGCTTCTCGACACAGCGACCTGGACTGAGAAGGCGAAGGTGTGGACGGCCAGGAAGGATTACTCGGTTCCCCTACCGGGTGAAGAGGAGGGGGACACGCTCGCGTGGTCGCCATCGGGGCGGCTGCTGGCGGTTCAGTTGGGCGATGAACGGCTTGCCGTATGGGATGTCGCCAGGCTTCTCGGGAAATAGCCTGCACTCTTCTCACGCATTCGCCGGTCGTTCATCCTCTGTGGGATTTTGAACAGGCATCGGTGCAGGCTCCGCGATCGATTCTTTTTCGATCGGAACCGGATTCGTTGGAGGAGTTGCACTGGTCACTTGCTTCTCGGCCGCCAGCTTCGCACGGAGCGTTGTTCGCGAGATGCCGAGAAGTTCGCTTGCGTGAACCTGGTTACCGCCAACGTGTCGGAGAACTTCCGCCAACACCACCCGGTCCACCTCCGCAATCACACGCCGATACAACTCCGGAGAACCGAACGCCAGCAGATCGCGGACCAGTCGGAGAACATCCAAACCATCCTCGTGAGACTGCCCCGAGACCGGAGCTGTCGCTCCCCGAACCGATGTCGGAAGACTGTTCGCCCGCAACATCTCTCCAACCGTCTGGATGACGGCATAGCGTACCACATTCTGTAACTCGCGCACGTTGCCCGGCCAATCGTGGGCTTCCAACACTCGCAATGCCTCCGGGGCAACGGCCGTGACGTGCTTGTCCAACTTCCGGTTTGCCACGCGAATGAAGTGATCCACCAGTTGAGGGATGTCTTCCTTCCGATCCCTCAGCGGAGGCAGTGCGATGGTCATGCCATTCAGCCGGTAGAACAAATCCTGCCGAAACTGCCCGCTCGCCACCTGCTCGTCGAGTTTCTGGTTCGTTGCGGCAACCACACGCACATCCACCGCCAGCGTATCTCTCCCACCAACGCGCTCGAACTGCTGATCCTGGAGTACCCGCAACAGCTTGGCCTGCGTGGCTGGAGACATATCGCCGATTTCATCCAGAAAGATCGTTCCGCCATTGGCCTGCTCGAACTTTCCAATGCGCTGCCGATCGGCCCCGGTGAACGCCCCCTTCTCGTGCCCGAACAACTCGCTCTCCAGCAAGGAATCGGGGATTGCGGCACAATTGATCGCCAGGAACGGCTTGTCGGCCCTCCGACTGTGCTGATAAAGCGCTCGGGCCACCAGTTCCTTGCCCGTCCCACTTTCGCCGAGGATCAACACGGTCACATCTTGCGGGGCAACCCTGCCGATCGCCTTGTAAACTTCCTGCATCACGGCTGACTTGCCGATGATCGGATCGATACCGTGATCGCTCGATTCTTCGGTTTGGTCGAAGACGGTCGGTACATTCTGCATGCGATGGAGTTCGAGCGCCCGGGCCACGATTTCCCGCAGTTGGTGCAGATCGACTGGCTTCAGCAGATACTCGAACGCTCCGCGCTTCATGGCTTCAATCGCCGTCTCCGTCGTCGCGAAGGCGGTAATCACGATCACGGGAACGCGGGGAGCGATCTCCTTGATCCGGTCGAATACCTCAAGCCCGGAGAGATCCGGCAGTCGGACATCCACGATGACAACATCCGGGGCTTCCTTGGGAATCAAAGCAAGCCCCCGCTTGCCGGTCTTGGCGGTGACCACGGTAAGGTCATCGGTTTCCAGGCCCGCTTGAAGCGAATACAGCAAGTTCGCCTCATCGTCGATAATCAGGAGTTTTGGCAAGTGGCACCTAGGTCGTTGTTCGTCCTCAGCATCTTCGGAGAACCGTTGAGAAAATCTTTGTCTTCCCGAAGGACCAAGGACGAATGCGTTGGGAATCGAAGGGTAAAAATCGCTCCACCAGTCGGGCGGTTGGCCGCGGTCAGAGTTCCGCCATGCGCTTCGGCAATCCGTCGGCAGATCGACAGGCCAAGCCCCAGGCCGGACTCCTTCGTGCTGACGAATGGCTCGAAGATTCGCTCCCCGACGCTTGGGGGAAGTCCTGAGCCGTTGTCCGTCACGGTCAGTAGAAGTTGCGGATAACCGGAATTCTCGGATTCGATTTTCGCGGCAACCCGGACTTCCCCACCCCGCGGTTGAGCATCGATCGCGTTGAACAGCAGGTTCAGTAAAACCTGTCGGAGTTGGTTTGGGTCTGCGCCGACGATCACCGGTTCTGTTGGCTGCTCGATGATGATGGTGACCCCTTGCAATTCTGCCCGGGGTCGAAGTCCGACAGCGACCTGCGACGCAAGTTCCGCCATATCCACGGGCCGCGGATCGGGACGAGGTGGGCGTGCAAAATCCAGGAATCCCGAGACAATCTCTTCGAGCCGGATGATTTCTTCTTCCAGAACCTGGAAATCCCGCGGTCGCAGTGCGGGGCCATCGGAACGGTCGGCTGCCGTTTGAACGAGCAGCTTGATCGCCATCAGTGGATTTCGGATCTCATGAGCAATTCCCGCAGCCATTTGTCCCACCCATGCCAACTGTTCGGCTCGTAGAGCATCCCGCTCGGTTTGTCGGAGTCGCTTCAAAACCGCCGACACCGAAACACTCACCCGCTCCACATCATCGGTCGATGGTTCAGCCCAGGACTCGCTGCCGGGCACCGCTGCATCGAGTTGTCGAGCGGCATCGCGGAGTCGCTTCTGAGTATGGCGAAGCGAACGTCGAACGGTTACGGCGATGACCCACCCCGCCAGTAAGCCGCCTGCCGAACCGCACAAACCCACGGCAAGCAAGCCGTTCGTGAGCCGTCGAGCCAGTTGTTGATTTGTTTCGCTGGCCTGTCGGAGCATCTCCTCGTTCAGCCGGAGGTACTTGTGGGCTGGGTCGAGAATTTCTTTGGTGAGAACGGTATCGGTCAGCTCGATGATTCTTGCATAGCGCCTTTGAGGCGGCAGCTTGTCGTACTCGGGAATAACTGCGTATGAGAGAATCGCCGCCAGGGCCTGGGGCGGAGGGTTGTGGAGCAACATGTCGTACTCGGCATAGAAATCATCGCGTCCTTTGGTGATTTTTCCGATGAGTTCAACCTCGGCGGGAGTGATTGAAGCCGCTTTGGCATTCTCCAGGGCTTCGGTGATGCGAAGTTTGAGGTCGGGAACTTCTTCCAGATACTTCTCATCGAGAGTGATCAGGTATCGATTGCAGTGCACCGATACCTCGCGCGTGCTGATCTCCAGTTCCTGGGCGGCCGTCATGCTGGCAACGCTGCGAGCGATCGGTCCTGATGCCCGCTCCTGCATGTCCTGAATGTACCACGCAGCGACAATCGCCAGTCCCAGCAGAAGAACGCTGATCGCAGCGATGGGAGCAGTGAGCCGGGTGACAATTCGTGGAGTCATGGTGGACGATTCCTGTTCGTTTGCCGCGAGCGGTTGTCGCATCCACTATCGATCAAATCCAGAGTGTCTGACCAGTGGCCGAAAGTTGCAAGCGGCTTCCAGTTCCGTTCGTCTCCGTTTGTGGAATAAACACACGGGCCGACAACGTGCTAAGGGAGCAGTTTCGCTGGCGAAACGATCGTGGAGAACATCGCTGTTTTCTGGTCGTCGGCACATCCGAGGACGCTGCGTTCAAACCCCGATTGCTGCGTTATATTCTGCTGTCAAAAAGTCGTAAAAAAAGCTCAAGCGTCCACCAA
This sequence comes from Gemmata sp., assembly GCA_035947935.1. Lineage (GTDB taxonomy): Bacteria > Planctomycetota > Planctomycetia > Gemmatales > Gemmataceae > Gemmata. Next base: position 11,638 of record DASZJS010000677.1, read on the forward strand.
TATGTCGCCATAACCCCAATTCTATTCGCACCTTGTCAGAACTTTAATAATTTAGCTTCGTTTGGCAGAATCGACCATTTTTCAGTACCTGTGCGCCAGTGATTCAAATTATGTTAATAACATAATTATGTCCACTGTGGGCGCGGGCAAAACCGGATCATTGTGTACAGTTTTTTGTCACTGGATCACGCCAGCGTTAGCACTTTGACGGCCCGTTGAATAAACACAATCTTTGTCCAAATTTTGGACAATCTGTGCGTAATCTGAACAAGAAAGAGACTTCCCACGCCTGAGAATTTATATCCCAGGTTGGGTATTCACTGCGATGTTTTTCACCTATCGAGGTTCCACGATTTCATCTTCCGATCGCGATGACCTCCTTCTCATTTAACTGAGAATTGTAACCATTTCCTCGGTGCCAGTTGCAAACTCCAGGATTACCGGAAGCAATCAGTCTTGCGGACTGTGAGTTAGTCGCATTGGTCACAAAGGGCGATTTTGGATTGCGGCACTGCGTTTGCCTGATGATGAAGGAGCAACTGCGGTGCCTTTGCCAGAAGTGAGTGGTTCCATCATCCCATTTGAGCTGGTTTCAAATTCGAGCGGATAGGCTCACATGGGGTTGCGCTAACGACACCCGTGG
>DASZJS010000678.1:0-9577 GCA_035947935.1 Gemmata sp.
CCCTGACATTCTTCGGAGGAACAAACCGATGGCTTCCATCGAGTTGGAGAAGGCTGACTTGACATTCCGCGTTCGGCAACAACGTCAGATCACCATGAAGGAATACGTCCTGAAAAGGATGTTCCTCCGCGCGAACAATCCCATGTTCGAGATACGGGCGATCCAGAGTCTCGACCTCCGGATTGGCGATGGGGAGCGCGTCGGCATCATTGGTGCCAACGGCTCCGGCAAGAGTACCCTGTTGCGGCTCCTGGCTGGCATTTACCACCCCACGGCGGGCAGCCGGAAAGTCGAGGGCAAGATCAGTTCGCTCTTCGACCTCACGCTTGGCTTTGAAATGGAATCGAATGGCTGGAAGAACATCCGGTATCGAGGATATCTGCAAGGCGAATCCATCGACGGCCTCCGCCAGAAGACACCGGAGATAGCTGGATTCAGCGAGTTGGGCGAATTTCTGGGGCTTCCCCTGCGGTTCTACTCGGCTGGCATGCTCGTCCGCCTTGCCTTCTCCGTCGCCACCACCATCGAGCCGGAAATCCTCCTGATCGATGAAATTCTCGGTGCGGGCGATCTGGCTTTCCAGCGCAAGGCTCAGCAGCGCATGGAAGAGATGCTGGAGAAGGCGAAGATCCTGGTCGTGGTCAGCCACGACCTGACCACGCTGGCGCGGTTATGCAAACGTGCCATTTGGTTGGACAAGGGACGACTGCGGGCCGACGGGCCGGTCCAGAATGTCATCGATGCCTACGTCTCACACGTCCACGGAACCAAACCGGTCGCGGCGTAATCCGGGACCGACTCTCTCTTCGATCGAACCTTTCCTACCGGAACGGGCATTCCACCAATTGGAAGGACGAGGCATTCTCCCAACCCGTAGCGTCTCTGGCGACCTCCCAACTCCCATCTTTCTCATGCGACCAGCGTAGCTTGACCAGGATTCCTGGATTGTATTATAGTCTCACACCCAAGACCCCCGGGTGCAGGCGGAGCCAGATGATTCCTCCTTGCGCATCCGTATACCCGGAAACCATAACTGCTCGTCTGGCATGGAGGCCACAGCCGTGATCAGTGTGATCTTCTGTTCCCGGGTAAAGGGCAACCCGGACTCGAACGTCAAGCGGCTGCTGGACTCGGCGCTGTTTCACATCCGCCCGGAAGAACGCGATCAAATCGAGTTCCTCATCAAGTACGACGACGACGACGATGATCGCCCGTCGGACGCCTTTTTTGCCGACTATCCTTTTCAGATCCGGACGTTCGTCTGGGGGCGGGGTGAAGGGCGACACCACCTTCACCATGCCCAAGAGTACCTGTTCGCGCAGCGCAACCCGCGCTCGCGATTTCTGCTCATGACAGCCGACGACTTCACCTTCACGCGAACTGGGTTCGTCTCCGAAATTCTCGCCGTCAAGGACGAATTCGTCATCATCGGGCGCCACCGTCCGCCCATTGAGGCCTGGGCTGGCTGCTACGAGCAGGAAGCGATGATCCGTCAGTGGGTGGTTTCCTTCGGTGGACTGTCTCCAGTCATCAGCACGCGACTCATCGAGGTGTGCCAAAACTTCGGCTGGCAGTCGAACGTCGATAGCTGGCTGATGGGTCTGTCGGTCGTGCTCTACGACATGTACGCCATTGCCATCTGGCGACCCATGCAACCGTTTTACGAACGCGGCGGCGGCGGCGGTTTGGGCGACACTCCGACGTACAACAACATGGAACTGACGGGCATCCACGGGCCGGACAACAAATATTGGTTCGAGCTGGTGCGGCGACAGGCGCGCAACCTGTACCTGAACATGCGACACGGCACGAGTCTGGCCCGCCTCGGGTGGGGACCTAGACGACTCTGGCGGAAGATTCGATCCCAACCGCTCCGCAACTTGCCGCGACGAGTGTGGCGGAGAGTCTTGAGGGATTTAAGTTTGGCACGTTGACAGAAACCTCTCGGCACATGGCTTCCCCGCTCACGGAGATTTCCACACATGCAAGTTGCATCATTCAAGAGAAAAAGACGGACGAATGGGCACGATGAGTATAACGGATGGACTATCGTCCGGTCGTCGGGTTGTTATTTCGGAGTGCCCGAACATCTGGATGCGGACCTGCTCCATCATCGGGCCGATTTCCGCTCTCACCCGGCCATCTTGAAGGCGACGACCCGGGCGGCATTGCTGGCTCTCATCGACCGCCACGGTAACGTCCCACCCCTCCCCACTGAGGTGGGCCGTTGCGAGGGGTACGATCTCGTCCGGCACGGCGCTGTCTTTTACGCTATCCCTCATGGGGAAGGGGTTGTGGACTTGGACCTGGAAGAGGACCGGCAGCGAGCGGGCGTCATCTCCGGAGCATCCGCGGAGGAAGTCCGGGAGCGTCTGCGAATCATTCGCGAAGCCGTCCCCGTCGAATTCGCGGGTTGGCTGCCCATTTTCAAATCGATGGGGAACTGCGGGCAGCACCCACAGTTCACGCACACGGCAACCCCGCCGGCGGGCTATTGCTTCACCCGGTCGATCCCCATCGAGAACCGCGACACGTCCCGGAAAGGGATCCTGTCCTGGGTTTCCAACTGCTTCAGTTTCGCTTTGCTCGTCTTGGCTTGGCCACGCGACCGGATATACCGTGTCCTGTGTGGTTTGGGCGTGGCGCTACGCCTGGTTTTCGCCCCTTTCCGCAATGGCCCCCCTGTCCCCTTGCATGCTCGCCTACGATTGCTGGCGGCCGTCATCCGACTGTCTGTCTTGCTCTGGCGGGGAGGTGGCCGGCCGCTTCACATCCTCCGCTTCCTGCGCTCGCGCAACTATTCTTCGCAGGTTCTCCTGGCCGGGCCACGCCCCTTGGTGTTCCTGACCAGCGCCCCCTTTACCTATAATCAGAACCCTTGGGTCATCGAGATCGAGGATCCGACGACGCTCTTCTTCCCGTTCGTCCAAAACGGGCACACAACGCACACGAACGTTGCCGATTCGCCTTACTTCCCGATCGTCCGAAGCCTGCTCGAATCGGACCAGTGCCGGGCGATCCTGACGCACATGCGCTCGTCAGCTCGAATGCTGCCGAATCTGTTCCGAAGTGAGGCGATCACCCGGAAAATAAGGTACCACCCGCTCGGCGTCAAGGTCCCGCAGCGGTGGCAGCGGCACGACGACAGCGATCCGCAGCACATCAACTTGCTTTACATCAACTCCTGGTCGCAACACCCCGGCAACCTCCAGGTGCGCGGCGGGCTGGACGTGCTGGATGCGTTCGCGATTCTCCATGAGCGGTATCCGCAGCTCAGGCTCACGATGCGGACCAGCATGATTCCCCTGGACGATTCCTACTTCCAGAACATCGAGTCCAACTGGGTGCGCGTCATCAACCGCTTCATGACCGCCGAGGAGATGGAGGCACTTCACGCCGAGAGCCACATCTTTCTGCTTCCGGCGGCCCGCGTCCACATCGTCTCACTGCTGCAAGCAATGGCTGCGGGGCTGGCCGTGGTGGCGTCCGACGGTTGGGGCTTTACGGAGTACCTTACTCACGAGCGCAATGGCCTGATCGTCGAGGGGCGGTACGGCAAGACTTCGTGGGCCGATGAGGAGGCCGGCATGCTGCGGGAGGAATACGAATCGACCTACTCGCCGGACCCGAAGATTGTCCAGGGCATCGTCGAGGCTGTCTCCCGGCTAGTCGAGGATCACGAGTTACGCCGCCGCCTGGGCCGCACGGCTCGCCACGACGTGGAGACGACGTACAACCTCGACAACTGGAACCGCGGGCTGAAGGAAGTATTTAACTCGGCTCTGAACCAGTAAGACGAGCGGCAACTTGGTTTTGCTGTAGGACGGCGTGGGAATGCCGTCCTACAGGTATCTTTTCCCTGCTGCTCGCCTAAACCCTCACGAATGATCATGGCGAATTCCCTCGACGGCGTGACCGCGGCGATTCTGGCAGGCGGACTTGGCACTCGGCTCCGGTCGGTGATCGCCGACCGGTCCAAAGTTCTCGCACCCGTCGCCGGCGCGCCGTTCCTGTCGCACCTTCTCAAACAACTCGGCCGCGCTGGCGTCCACGAGGCCGTTCTCCTGCTGGGGTACGGGGCCAGCCAGGTTCGTGCGGAGTTTGGCGACTGCCAGTTCGGAGTAAACCTCAGCTATTCCGTCGAGACGGAGCTGCTCGGCACCGGTGGGGCTGTTCGCCTCGCCCTGCCGATTCTCCGCGGTAAAACTCTGCTTGTGATGAACGGCGATTCCTACTGCAATCTCGATGTGAACGCCTTTGCCGATTACCATCTCGGACATGGAGGAAGGGTCAGCTTGACTTTGACTTGGGTGGAGGATGCTTCGCGGTTTGGACGAGTTGCCCTGGGGCCGGGTGGCCGGATCACCCGCTTTGAAGAAAAACGGCCACTTACTGCTCCCGGATGGATCAACGCCGGTATCTACCTCATCGACCGCGATCTGTTTGAAGCCGTGTCCCCCGAGGCACACATTTCTCTGGAGCGGGATCTCCTGCCCGGCTGGGTTTCCAACCACGATGTCTTCGGTTTTCGCGGGGGAGAGTTTATCGACATCGGAGTTCCAGAATCGTATGCCCAAGCGGGTGCATTCTTTCGCACCATCGATGGCAAGTCATAGACCCCCAGTTTACATGCCAGAATCGAGCCTCTCCGGGGCAACACCCTGAGCAGAGAAGCTCGAGTCTCGGCGACCAGCTACTGGGGTGCGTTGAATTGCGATTGCTCGCGTTCCCACTGACAGAGTACCATCACGTTCACATTTAGCCCCGGAGAACTGAAACAAGGCAATCTCTCGATGGATAAGCACTCGTACTCTCTCGACGATCCGCACGATCGTTACCACAACCGTAAACCTGATTTCCTGGTGATTTCTCCTCCCAAAACCGGGTCCACCTGGCTCGCCGCGAACCTCCGTCAACATCCCCAACTCTTTATCCCCGAACTGAAGGAAATCAGGTATTTTAATTCGCTCTTCAAATGGCTGGACTATGGCTGGTACTGTGCGCACTTCGACCAAGCCGGAGCCCGACGGGCAGGAGAGGCATCCCCGTCTTACGCCGCGCTCCCGCTCGATTCCATCCAACACCTTTACCGGTTATTTCCAGACGTGAAGCTTGTGTATTTGATGCGCGACCCGATTTCCCGGGCATGGTCTCACGCGAAGCACAACCAAAAATACCGGGAGGCGAATTTCTTTGCAACCGAACCCGGTTCCGATCCGATGGCAGTCACCGATGACCAATGGCGGGCAAACTTTTACAACGATTGGCCGCTTACCAGCGGCGATTATCTCGGCCAACTCCGGAGGTGGATGTCTGTCTTTCCGAGAACGCAACTGTATGTGGGCTTCTACGAATCGATCGTCACTCGACCAGCCGCCTTGCTCCGCGACATCTTTCAGTTCCTGGAAGTCGATCCGGCGATCGACCTTTCCGGTTTCCCGGTTGGCGAGCATTTCCTTTCCGGCTCGAAGATGGTCCTCTCGCCTACCCTCGCTTCAACTCTCCGTGCCCTGCTCGGCAGTCGGACAGAGGAGCTGATTGGTTTCCTGAAGGACAACTTGGAACTCGAGCCTCCACCCAAGTGGCAAACAACGCTTGAAAAATCAGCCAATACGGAGTCAGTACCTTCGGAAGCCTTCCAACGGGAAGCTGACGACAGCCATCTTGCCAAAGTAATGGCAATGGAAGAGACATTCCATTCGGCCTTCCGCTTCATCGAGGAGTACCGCGGATACAACATCGTGTTCTATCGTGGCCAGTTGTACGCCTTGGCTCGGACGGTCGAACCATCTGCGATCGCAACAATGGACGGATCGATGCTCCAACGGTTGCAAACCGAGGGGACGTGCCTCATCGGCCGGACGCGCGCCGAGTTGAAAGAGCAGATTACAACCCATCTTCTGGAGCAGGCGCATTCCCGATTCCTGGTCGTTGAGGAGCAACTCCAGTTAGCCCGTGAAGCCATCTCCCGGGTGGCCCAGCAGGCACACAAAGCCACGGGCCGCGTGGCAGTGGGCCTGTCCGCAGTCATCGCCAGGCTCCAACGCCCTTCGCGGACGCAGCGGCTGCTTCGCGCCCTGAGCGGTGTCCGGAGTCCATGAGAGAGCGAGATAGGTCAGCTTTCGCTTGGACAATATGTGCTTTTCGGAGTTCGGCGATTTTGCGAGACCTTGACATCGATTGGATGGAATGGAGTAACTGCTCCGATTCTTTCCATGAACACTCCATCGGCGTGACTTTCCGTTTCTTTTCCTTCAGGCCACCACTCCCGACGATCGTTACCTTTGATCGCATTCAACACAGATCTTCTGTGCGACATCTGAGCGTAATCGACGTGGCAATCCATGAGTCTGCCCTTGCAACACCTGCCGCCCAGGGCAAGGGCGCGGCGTTCTCCGATCACCGCCCGACGACCATCGTTGTGGATCACGGCAAGATCCTGGGATGCGTACATGGCCACGGCATGAGAATTCGCGGCGGCATAATCGACAAACGTCTTGAACGCGTTAACGTAATAGATGTCGTCGTCACATAAATAAACAATCAGCTCGCCACCGACTAATCCACGTCGAAAACATTCATTGAAACACCAGGGAGCCATCGCTTTGGTTCGTCTTGTTTCGCTTGTTTCACTGGATCGAATGAACCGGAATCTACTTTCGTTCATGAAGGGTGAAAAATAACCTGAATCGAATAAGACTCCCGAATCCACCACAATACATTCCCACTCCGAGTAGCATTGAGCAGCCACGCTGTTCAATGCCTCCATGCACCACTCAGGCTTGTTGTGGCTGACCAAAATGCAACTGACTAGCAACGCCATCTCCCGATCGGAAACATGAGATTCACGGCCGCGCACTACTCAAAACAATCTCCCCCTTCACGCGGCGTTCTTGAACGGCCCGCGGGCTTCCATCCGATAACTCTTGATGAGTTCGCGGATGCCATCGTCGAGCGTCCGACGGGCTTCAAAACCAGCCGTCCGGAGCCGCGCGCTTGAGACGATGTAGTTACGCTTGTCCGGATCTTCACCGATGGGGGCAAAGTGGATGTAGAAGTTGGGCACATGCTTCTTCACCGCGAACACAAGCTCTTCTTTAGACAGATTGGCAGAGTCCAGGCCCAGGTTGTAGGGCTGCCCCGCCATACGCGGCCCATTTGCCAGCGCGTAGAGAAAACAATCGGCCACATCGCGAACGTGGACGAAGTTCCGCTTGAAGTCCTTTTCAAACAGGACGAGGTAACCCTCCTTGACCGCCGCATGGACGAAGTGGTTCACGAGGAGATCGAGACGCATCCGCGGCGACACGCCAAAGACGGTCGCGAGCCGAAGGGCAATTGTGTTTGGAGAATCCAGCAGCAGCCGCTCGGCCTCAACTTTGGTTCGCCCATACAGTGAGATTGGTTCAAGTGGGGTCTCCTCGGTGCAGTAGGTTGACCCGGAAGTGGCCCCGTAGCCGCTGTTGGTGTTCGGGAAGACGACGAGTTGCGATGGGCTCCTCAGCCGGTTGAGCAACCGCACAGAGTCGAGATTGACCGAGGTCGCGAGGGCAGGGTCGCGGTCGCACGCCGCGGCACCGACGATGCCGGCGAGGTGGACGATCGCATCCGCCGACCGCACCATTTGCCGCATGGCCGCCTCATCGCGCACGTCACCCCTGATGAAGTCGAACGCTGGGTTGGCGCACAGGTGATAGAGGCCCTGCCCAGCGCCATACATGAGGTTGTCGAAGGCGGTAACCTGGTGCCCGACTGCGAGCAAATGTTCACAGGCGATGCTGCCGAGGTAGCCGAGGCCGCCGGTTACAAGAATGCGCTGGGGCACGATCTTATCTCCTGAATCTCTGCGAATTCAAAGTTGGCGGTGTCGCCGCATTTGGAAGAGTTGGAAACTGGTTGAACGAACGCCCTGGTGGCTGGGTGCGCTGATGACGTGGACCTTCGTGTGGATAAGCCCGACAAGGCGAAGAAGGTCCGGCCTATCCATCAACCTTATGATCCCGTTGAACGAGTTCCGCTGTTCGGGCGGGGAGTTTACTGGCCCGAAACGAAACGGGTCAAGTCCACTTCCCGCACAGTTCCAATTTCATCGGCGCTTATAGGGACATGGGCTTGATTCACATCTCGCGATCGCTTTATCATCCTCCCTCACTGCGAGTCAGGGGAGGACTCAGACGATGACCGGTAGACCAGAAGTACTCATTCGGCACCAATCCGGTCGGAAAAAGGTCAGTGTCATTTTGACGGACTGGAATGTGCGGGAGAGTTTTCACAGTCTGGAATATCTCAATCGTCAGACATGCCCTCGCGATGATTTTGAACTGATCTGGGTTGAATTTTACGATCGGAAGGCTGAGCCGATTCAACGCATGGCCGGTGCTTCCGGGCGTCCCATGCTCGACCAGTGGATCGTCCTGGGATATCCTCCCGAATTGCTTTACCACAAGCATCGCGCCTACAATGCCGGGCTTCTCGCCGCGAGCGGCGATATATGTGTGATCTGCGATTCGGATGCGATGTTCCGTCCGACCTTCATCGAGAACGTGATCGAGGCATTCGACGGGACGGCGTATTCGGCGGTGCATATCGACGAGGTGAGGAATCTCGACAGGCGGTTTTATCCGTTCAATTACCCCAGTTTCGAGGAGGTGATGGGACCCGGTTGCGTCAACTGGCTTGGGAGTACCACGCTGGGGTTGTGGTCGGGAGGGGATCGCCTGCATCGTGCGAACTACGGAGCGTGCCTCGCGGCGAGACGGAGCGAGCTGCTGGCGATCGGCGGCGCTGATGAACATGAGGATTATCTGGGTTGCTCTTCTGGTCCCTATGAGATGACCTTCCGTCTGCTCAATCGTGGTCGTCGCGAGCGGTGGTTGACGAACGAATACCTCTATCACACCTGGTGCCCGGACCAAACCTCTCTCAACTCGAACTATTCGGGTCCGCACGATGGACGCGATCTTTCTCTTCGGGCACTGCACGCCCGCGCGAGCGGCCAAATCCGTCCCTACCTCGAAAATCCATGCGTTAGGCCGCGAAATAACTCCGAGCGCTTCACCGAGTTTCTTCGGTTCGTTGAAGAACACTCCGAGCCCGATTGGCAAGCAGACAATCCGCCGACCTTGCCCCCGAACTTCGCATATCGGGTTGAAAACGATTACCGCGGTTACGATCTGTTCGTTTATGAGGAGGATTGGTTTGCGCAGCCGACAAGTCTTGGGTTCGATGCCGCGCAAGCCGACATTCTCTGGGGGCCGGACGAAGAGAGCATCCGGTCACAGGTCGCCTCCCGATCTCCAAACCATCCCGGTCCCCAGCCACCCGGGCGCATTCAACGGTTCGTTCGGAATCTGCTCGCCGAGCCAATTCACAGCCTGCCGCGCCGGGCGTGGCGGATCGCGGGACGCGTCCTCGACAAACGGCGGACGAAGACGCAGAAGATGGCATAATTGCTTCTGAACGGGCTTTCACCAGCGGTTACAACAAATGGAGTACGTCAAGACGCTACGCTCTCACCGGGTTAGCATGGTTCAATCCCGCGCCATAGGCGGTTCGGGTGGCCGGGGCAGAGTCTTGG
>DASZJS010000679.1:0-3578 GCA_035947935.1 Gemmata sp.
CGATTCCCATTGAGGAAGCCGAAGAGGAGTCGGTACATGCCGATTCCACACCCAGCGAACCCGGTTGGTTTCTGCGCTCGCTCAAGAAACTGATGGCTCGATTGAATCTCGACCGGGAGAGTGAAGCGACGCACTCACAAGCGGCAGATCCGCCGCCAGCAACGGCCAGCCCGGCAGAACGCCGCGTTGAACAGACGCTGGCTTCACCGGAGGCTCTCCGACATGGACCCGACTGGGCAGCCAAACGAAGAGAACTGGAGGCCATGCTTTTTCAAGAGCTTCCTCGCCTCGGCACTGAAGGGCGAGCGACACGATGGGCGGCGCTCGCCAATGTCTATACGAAACTTGGCAATCCAAACGATGCGGCAGTCTGTTGGATGACGGCGGCATGGGAATCCTCAACTCCCCCACTTGCGTGGCTGAAACAATGGCTCGCTGCGGAGTGTCAGGCGGCAAAGTTGACCGAGTCCCAGTGCGTTCTTGAGCGGTGGCTGAGCGAACGACAGCCCGGGATCGGGCGCGTGGTCGCTGCCTACGCAGCGGTGGCAGGGCACACCCAGCCACCTACAGAGTTTCTTGCCATGCTGCCGCGAATTCTTGGGTTCCTCGATCAGCACTTCGAGGATTTACCCGTGCGTGCTGCCTGGCTCGCACGCCTGGCAGTTACCCGAGTTTGCGATGGCGATGCGCTGGGACTGGCGCGCTGCCGGGACCGGGTTCTGACACGACTTGCAGACCGCGGACCAGGACTGGATCTGGATGAGCCTTCGTTCCTTCGCTTCCACGGCAGTATGTCGGCGGAACGGTTTCAAGCTGCCCGGAAATGGCTTGAGTCCACACACGAGAAAGTCCACGACTGGATTAAACGTCACAGTAAATCGGCTGGACGGCTTCTGTCGGATCGTCATCTCCAGTCGGATCGTCGTCTCCAGTGGGCTGGTCTGGTTCCTGAGAAGGAGGCAACGAGTGCCTACGCTGATTTCATGCTCGCCTGGGGGCTCGGATGTCTCGGGGAGCGGATCCAGGCCAATAATTTAGCAGCCCGGGCTCGTAAGCGTCTCTTGGGAACGACATTGCCTGGCGTTGATCCCGCAGCGCATGCTGTGTTGGGCGACCTCTTCTTGTATCGCGTAAAAGATGCTCAGGAGGGTCGGACGCCAAAACCAGGCCTTCCGCCTGGGCTCCAGAGCCGTATCGATGCGTTGCCTGACCTCGCACGATACGCTGTGGATCGACTTCGCGAATACTCGCAAATCCTGGAACCGCGCGATCGAATAAATGCCTATCGGGGGGACGATCTCAAGGTGTTTTGGGGAAACGATCGACTTGGAGAGAGACTCGGCCTCCTGGTCAATCGGACAGAGCCAGATCAACTTGCGGACGAGGCTGCAGCACTTCTCCACCTTTGCGCCACCACCCCGACCACCGACACCGTTCCGCGAGTAATACTTACTTTGCTTGAAGTTGCACCGCGCCTCGACCAATCGATTCAATTGCGCATCCTGGACCAGCTCCCAACAGCAATTGACTGGCTTGAGCCCTGGATTGCGACAGGGCGGTGGCTTTATTCCGAGCGGCTCGACCGTGTGAACCGTTACAGGACACGGATGATCAAGGCGGGTTTTACCACCGCGGCTTCACTCGATCCCGCTCTTGTCGGTTCCGTTATCGGGCAGCTCATCCGTCAATTGCTTCAGCTGGGCAACCCAATTCGAGAGTCACTCCTCAATGTGGCCGCACAGGTATTTCGGGCATTACGACGACTTGGGCTCAAGAGCGAGGCGGAATCCCTCGTGCTGTTCCTCGATCCCGATCGCGAACGAGACGACACGAAGAGTGTAAGTTCCCTCATCGCGCGCCTCGGTCTGTCCATCGGTTGGTTCACCGCGGGGAACGAGGATACGGGCTATCGGACATTGAATGAGGCAAAGGAATTGCTTTACCTTACTCTTACCGGGGAATCGCATATCGAGGAACGCACAAGACTTGCCTTAGCCTACGCAGAGGCACTCGGGTTCGCACCTCCGGGAATCGCACACGGGAGGTTGGAAGAGATATTCGAGCGACTCGAGAAGGTGAAAGAGACAGGATCGACAAACCGTTGGTTTACTCTCAAGCCATTGCAGTTGATCGATGTGGTTGTTCGTTCGGTTGTGACAGATGAATTTGCCCTCGGTCCGGCAGTTCGCGGCTGGCTGGATGACGATGAGTTCCTGATCCGCGGACGCATTCACCGCGACTTGGCCGCGGTGTTACGCGAGCAGGGGATAGGGTAAAATAGTGAAACACAGCAGGACACCACTGCTAATCAAATGGCGGTCGGGCGGGGTGACTACCAAACCCTTTGTTCAGCGGTTGCTGGCTGCTTCTTCCGATCTGACCCGTTCAACCGCTTCCCATTGGTGGAGGCCCGCCCGACCATCCAGAACTAGACACACTCCGATCGCTCTCTCGCATCGGTTCAGTTCTTTTTTGTCGGCTTGTCGTCACCTGAGTCGGTCCATTGACGGCCAATCGCGTTCATATCCTTCGGCGGCGACACTTTGGGAAGTTCAAGCCCAAACTCCTTTCCTCGTGCTTCTCGGATCTTTGCCGTATCCACTTTGAACTGTTTATCCCGCTCCGCGAGAACCTTTTCATCCACCTGACCATCGCCCATTATCGACCAGATTAACATCGGTTCGCCGGTCGGCACGGCGGTTGAGGGATCGGGCCACGTATGCCACGCCTTGCCCCACGTTTTGATGACGACCTTCATGAACTTCATCTCATCTTCCGCCGTCATTCCCGGAGCGATCAAGCCGCCCCCGAGTACCTCGTAGGTGTGAGCGTGCCAGAATTTTTTCTCGGTCTCGGGGAGCTTGGCGTATGCGTCTTCGCTAATGAGGTATTCCACCCCGATCAGTTTGGCGTTTTTTCCGCTGCCATCGAAAAGCACGCACTGAAAGACATCTCCTTCGGACCCACCCGTGTGAGCCGCACAGAAATGCTGGGTAATGAATTGAAGCTTTGGGTTCTTCTTGGCCATATGAATACCGCAGAAGTGGAAGTGCGAAGCACTCAGCGGTCCTTCCCCTTTCCCTTCATGGTCGGCGGCGATGGCCTGAGTCGTGGACCCACAGATGGGCGTGGCACCGAGCGCACCCAGAACGCCAAACATCTCGCGACGATCCATCTACTTGCCTCCAGTGTGTAGGTACGAGCTTGCTCGAAAAGCAAGCGAAGAGAACAACGGCCCCTGTGGCAGAGTTGCCATCATTTAATTATCACTTGGCTAGTGAAGATTAACTGGACATGAGTTCAAATCGCGGCAACCTAACTCAACAATGCCCGCGCAGCGAGCCGCGAAGTTCAGATGTGCTGAATCAAGCGTCCAAAAAGGCTAAACAGACAAACGTGGCAGGAAATCGCCAAATCTTTTGGTGGTGTGAGGTCCAACTGAGAACTACCGCCTCGTTCCTACGCTCTGCGTGGGAACGGTCTTTCGGACACTCCGCGTCCTGTATTTTCTCATTTCGATCTGAGGCTTTCCGAGTAGAGATAGCAGGGACGCAGAGCGTCCAAAAACACGTAACGAC
>DASZJS010000680.1:0-3101 GCA_035947935.1 Gemmata sp.
CCAAGACTCTGCCCCGGCCACCCGAAATACATCTGTTACCCAAAAGCTACCTCGATTGAACCATGCAACTGGGTTATCGACAATTCACTCCTCGCGAGCATTCCACAGGCACTTCGTCCCATCTTCCGACACGCCCGGAGCAAAACATGAGCCGCTCGCGGCGGCGAACGGCCCAGGTGGCCGCGTACTGGGCAGCGGCATCGTACCTCGCGTTCACGTTTGCGATGGTTGCGAACGTCGTGGCGATCCACCCTGAACTCCGCGACCAGGAGTACGGTCGCCGCCTTGGCGCATTGCGTACACGGGTCGCCGAGAACTCCGGCCGACCGCTCGTGGTCGCGATCGGGAGTTCCCGTGCGGCGATGGACATCTGCCCGCAAGCCTGGGAAGAAGTGCGGCACGGCACGCCTTCCGATCCTCTTCTTTTCAACATGTCCCGTGTTGGCGCTGGCCCGCTATTGAACTTGATGACGCTTCGCCGCCTCTATGCCGATGGGATACGACCCACAGCAGTTCTCCTGGAGTATTGGCCCCCACTCCTCCGTGAAGCAGGGCCGTTCCGCGAAGTGGACCGTATCGCCCCCGAGAATCTCTACGCTTGCGACCGCGCCTTCATCCGCGACTATCTTCCCAACGCCGAGCGAGTCGAGCGACGGATGCTGGGGGTGAGATTGAACCCCCTTTTCGAGAATCGAGCGCTCTGGGTTCGCGAAATCGTTCCGAGTTGGCTCCCACGAACACAACGCATTGACGGTGCAGTGCATCCACTCGATGACTGGGGCTGGCTTCCGGGGATGGATCGCCCTGCCCTGGCGTGGGAGTCTCGGGATTCACGCCTGGCTCGGTGCGAGCGAATCTACCGTCCACACTTGGCGGGATTGCGAATCGATCCCGATGCGGATCGTGCGATTCACGCGGCGGTTGCTCTCGCGCGCGAACATGGTTCGGCCGTGGGTTTTGTGTACCTCCCGGAATCAACGGAGTTCCGCGCGTGGTACACACCGGAATCGGAGCAACTGGGACAGGCATACGCAGTCGCACTCCAGAGTGAATTGGGTGTTCCGCTCCTCGATGCACGAACGTGGCTCCCCGACGAATCGCTCGCTGATGGGTTCCATGCCACCCGCGCTGGTGCGCAGGAATTCACCCATCGGTTTGGTCCAGCAGTTGCGGATTTCGTTCGGATTGGCCACATGGCAAAGTGAAACGGTTCAACCGAGGCGGTCGGCCTTGCGCAGCAGCGGGAACAGCACAACCCAGACGGCGGTCACGAGAATTGCGCCTGCACCTCCGATAGCCACGGCACCGATTGGCCCAAAGAACCGGGCCGTCACACCGCTCTCAAATTCCCCCAACTCGTTCGATGCACCGATGAAAAGTGTCGAGACTGCCGCCACTCGGCCTCGCATCCGATCGGGGGTGGAGATCTGAATCAGACTCTGGCGGATGAATACCGACACCATGTCGGCTCCTCCCAACACCGCGAGCGCCACGACCGAAAGTGCAAATGAACGCGAGAAGGCGAATACCACGGTCATCAGACCGAACAGGCCAACCGCCAGAAGCATCTTCGCACCGGCTCGGCTGCGGATCGGGTGAACCGCCAGATAGCCAGCAACGACCAGCGCCCCGACCGCGGGTGCTGCTCGTAAAATGCCGAATCCTTGTGGGCCAACATCCAAAATGTCTCGGGCGAACACGGGTAGCAGTCCAGTGGCACCTCCAAGTAGAACGGCGAACAGATCGAGCGATATCGCTCCCAGCACCAGCTGGTTGGCCCAGATGTAACCGAGTCCTTCCCGGATCTGGGCAACCCGCGACCTGCCGTGCTCGAATGGCGGCCGCGAGTCTGCTCGGATCAGCAGCATGCAGATTGCGGCAGTGGCGAACAGCCCGACGCACACGGCGTAACCGATGGTGGGAGATGCCGCACAGAGCAGGCCGCCGAGGGCCGGACCGAGGATACTGGCCAACTGCGCTGCCAGCGAGTTGGTCGCGATTGCACGAGGTAATAAGGAGCGCGGCACCAGCATGGGACCGAGTGCGCTCGCTGCTGGCTGGAAAAAGGCTCGCGCGCATCCAAACATCGCCGATAAGGCGAAGATCGGCCATAGCCCGCCGCTGAAATACGCTCTACCCAATAATCCCGTGGAGATGAGCAGTTGAGCCGTGAAACAGACGGTCAGAATGCGACGGCGGTCATGCCGATCAGCCGTTTCCCCGGCGACGAGCGTCAGCGCGAACAGCGGTAGGAATTGGACCAACCCAATCATTCCCACCGCGAACGAGGCTTCCGCGACGGACATGGTCTGGCGGGCGATCTCGTACACTTCCCAGGCAATAATCACCGCTTGGGAACCGGTGGCCAGTGTGCCGAAGAACCGTCCGGACAGAAAGAGCAGGTATGGTCGCTGACCCAGTAACGTAGAAAAGCCGTCGGGCGTGTTGATCCGAGAAGAAGACGTAAGCATACACAGTCATGCCCCTTTAGAAACCTGAACACTCACCCCCGAACACTTGCGGTGGAAGGGGTGCGGATGCAGCGATCAGGGCTTCTTGATCGGTCCCAGGTTCTTCCAGATCTCGACAGGGTGGTCGGTGCTAGGAGCGCTGAAATTACCGATTACAAGATCCGCCAGACGTGATTTCCGCGGGTCGGTCCCATACAAATCCGCTGCGATGCAGACCACGGAATCGCACTTCTCGCGCACAAGCGTATGTCGCTCGAACTTCCCAGGGGCAACCTGCTCGAATAGCACCACTGCATCGGCCTTTCGGGCATTGCGTTCGGAGAATTTGAATGCCGGGAGGAAACCGACTGCAAGGACATCCGGAAGTGGTCCGCCGGTGATGTTCGCGGCAACGGCACTGTGAGCCCCGTACAGGTCCGCGATCCGGTGGTACTCGAAGTTTAGATCGCCCTTGTTCTCAAGCCATTGAACGCCGTGATAGGGCTTCATGAGGTACGGCTCATCCATGACGTCCCCGTTGGTATAGAGGACATCGACCTTCCCATCCCCGTTCATGTCCACAAGCTGAATTCCACTGCTTCCCCAAGCAGGGTGCGGAGCTGTGTAGAGCGTCTTCGCACGGAACTTGCC
>DASZJS010000681.1:0-9424 GCA_035947935.1 Gemmata sp.
GAGCAGGGTTCAGACTTTCACCCGGATGAACGAAAGGTGGTCGCCAGTGGTTCGAGCCTGTTTCCTGAATATGCTGTTGGGAATCGGTCTGGTTGGGTTCCCTGCTCCGGCTGAACAACCAAGCACTTCAACTCCTGAACTGACCAAGCAACTCAATGCAGTGATCGATGGGCCGGATTACAAGCATGCCTCCTGGGGTGTCCTGGTGGTGAATGCGAAAACCGGGGAGACAGTCTACGAACGCAACCCCGAAACCATGCTTGCTCCTGCATCAGTTACCAAACTCTTTTCCTGCGCGACGGCACTCATAGCAATTGGCGAGGACTCGACTACCGAAACAAAGGTGTTTCAGCGAGGAATTGTGGTGAACGGCATCCTTCGCGGCGATCTGATCCTCGTTGCGGCTGGCGACCTGACGTTTGGTGGTCGATCAAAGAATGGCAAGACGGTCTTTCGCGATAAGGATCACACCTATGCGAATAGCGGACTTAGCGATTCGGAACTGACCGACACCGATCCGTTGGGTGCCATTAACGCTCTCGCCAAGCAGATCAAAGATGCCGGAATTACGCAGATCGATGGCGAAGTGTTGGTCGATGATCGTCTATTCACCCGGACACGCGGTACGGGAAGCGGACCAGATGCGATTTCGCCGATGATTATCAACGACAATGCGATCGATATTCTGGTCGAGCCCGGCGAGAAGGCGGGCGATCCCGCCAAGGTGATTACTCGACCCGAAAGTGCCTTCTATCAAGTGGATGCCTTGGTCACGACTGGCTCGGCAACCTCGATGCCAACGATCCAGTTCTCCCCGGTCTTCGCGAACCAGTTTGCGGTACGCGGCACCATACCGGCGTGTGGGAAACCACAGGTGCGGATTTTTCCGATCGATGAACCAGCGTTGTTCGCACGAGCTGTGTTCATCGAATCGCTCCGCCGTAACGGTGTGAAAGCGACTGCAGCGATCCTTCGACCCGGAATTATCAATCTGCCCCCAAAAGATGTTTACACGAAGATGGACCCGATTGCGTCGTTCACCTCCCCGCCATTCAAGGATGCGATCACCGTTACACTGAAGGTAAGCCACAATTTATACGCCAGTACGTTGCCATGCCTCGTGGCAGTAAAGCATGGGTTTACGACCGCCGAATCAGGATTACGCGAGCAGCGAATGATTCTTAAGAAGCTGGGGGTGGACGTCAATCAGGTGTCATTCGGTGGGGGCGCTGGCGGATCAACAGCCGATTATGTCACGGCTCGGGCGACAATCCAATTGCTTCAGGGGATGTTCAAGCGACCAGAGTGGGAGACCTACAAAGCCGCATTGCCAGTGCTCGGAGTGGATGGAACTCTCGCGGATACCGTGTCCGCATCAAGCCCTGCTCACGGGAAGGTTTTCGCCAAGACTGGCACACTGGTGGGGGTTGACTCAACGAACGACCGACTCCTCCTCAGGAGTAAAGCAATGGCCGGAACAATGACAACAAAGGCAGGCACGCCACTGTTCCTGGCTTTTTTTGTCAATAATGTCCCGCTCCCCGATGGTGTCGCCGTGACGCGGGAAGGGAAGATGCTCGGGAAACTCTGTGAGATTTTGTACGCTGAAGGACCATGAAGTTCCGACTTGTTTGTATCACCAACTGTTTGAATCACTTCGTCAAGTCTGCTGGCACCTTTTCAATTGCGTTTGCAGGTGAGTCGATACCCAGTGCGCGTGCCACAATTGGAGCGACTATCAACGACGAAACCTTTTCGGTTCTCTTACCCAGAGCAGGGATTCCGTTTCCGATTGCCAGCACCGGGACGTGTGAATCGTATGGATGGGGGGTGCCGTGGTTCGTGCCGCCGTTGTAGGGCGTCACGATTACCCCAGCTTTGGGGAGCGCGATCACATCGCCGCAACGATCGGGGTAATAGGCCAGCCTAACCTTTGCTCCAATGCTTCCGCGTTCAAATGTCTC
The DNA here is from genome assembly GCA_035947935.1 of Gemmata sp. Classification (GTDB taxonomy): domain Bacteria; phylum Planctomycetota; class Planctomycetia; order Gemmatales; family Gemmataceae; genus Gemmata. Next base: position 1,965 of record DASZJS010000681.1, read on the forward strand.
CCGTTCCACTTGCTCGCGAGTGAACGCCGCTTCGATGAACGGCTGCCCATTGAACCAGTCCCTAACGTAACGTGCAACCTCTTCCGCCTTCAAGCCACGGGATTCCAGAGCCCGGTAGTTCAAGTAAATCCACGGCCAGAGGCGGGCTTGTTCATTCGCTTCGTTTGCTTCAAACCAACGAGTTGGACCACTTGGAGCGGGGCCGTATGTTGCGTTCAATGCCGCAGTGAGTGGGGTGAAGATTTCGTTTTCTTTATCGGTAAGCTTCACGCGCCGGGCGGTTTGGAACTTCTCCTGTTCTGGAAGTGGGCAAACGCCGTGATCGGCCGTAATGACGAGCGTATATCGATCCTTGCCGAAACTGGAATCGAGCGAAGACAACAGGTCTGCAATGAGCTTGTCGGATCGGAGAGTGACATCGAGAACCTCCCACGAGTCTGGTCCCCATCGGTGCCCGATGAGATCGTTGGAGGAGAAGCTTACACACAACAAGTCTGCTGTCTCACCAGCCCCAAGTTTTTCGGCAGCGAGAGCCTTCTTCACCAGTTCAAACAGGAGTTCGTTTCCGAACGGCGAGGTTTCAACCGCCTCGTAATACTTCGGCCCAATTGCTTTCAGGCCACCATCGGTAGGATGCGGGAAACTGAGTCCCTGGCTAATTCCGCGATCTTCACCGGCCGCGGCGTCCATGTTACCTGTCAGCGCCTGGTAATCGAGGTTAGGTCGGAATCGCTCCCAGGGTTTACCAAACCATTGGTTCACCATGCCGCCCGAGTTAAAGTCTTCCACCCAAGGATGGGCTCGCTCACGGTAGTACGTTCCGGTATGGAATCTCCCATCGCGGGTGTCGAAGCAATAGACGGCATCTGGTTTTTTCCCGCCCATCAGCACAGCAGTGCGATCTTTGATCGAGAGCGAAACCACCTTACTTTTGCCTGCAGTAACTGCCTTGAGCTTGTCGGCAACCGTTTCGGCCAGGAGCCGTTCGGGTGAAAACCCAATCCCCGATCCCCGCGAGGCTTTCTCCTCACTTGCGGTAACAAGAGGCACCATTTCATAGGGGCGAGACGGTTGTGCGCAGTAGACTGCAGCACCTGCTTTTCGATCGAACCACTCATTTTCGATTATGCCTGTGATGGATGGTGGGGCACCGGAGGCGATTGAGGCATGTCCGGGCCCAGTCGATGTGCAAGAATAAGGGATTTCGACATCGGCGTACCAGACTCCCTCCTTCTTCATGCGCTCAAATCCGTTGGTAGCGAACTGACCCGCCCATCGTGCGAGGTAATCGCCGCGCATTTGGTCGAACACGACCAGAACTACCAGTTTGCCTATCGGTTTGCCGGTGGTGGGATCGATTGGCCGCCCGGTGATGGGATCAACCTGTACTCCCTGGTCGTCTCGCACGTTCTGCAAATACTGGTATGCGAACCAACCCCCGACACTGAGTCCGGCGATAACGAGAAAGACGAGGAAGTAACGCATGATGCGAGGCATTTTCTCTCCAAAGCTTCGCTTTGGAAGGGATGAGGGATGAGCGATGAATGATGAACGAGACACAGAAAACGAAAGCCATCATTGGTCTTTGCTTCTGTTCACTTTCATCCCTCATCCCTCATCCTTCATCCCTTCCGAATCACTCACTTCCCATCATCGGGTAACAACTCCCATTTCTCACCGAAGAACCCCGCCAGTACGATCTTGCCCGGGAAGCGAGAGTTCGGTGGCGTGGTGATATCGACCACGGCGTAGTCGGGGAGTTTGGACACCTGCCGGGCATTGTTGAGATAGTCGTATTCCCGGAATGTGAACCCGGAGTTGATGACGACGTATTTGCCCTTGTAAAGTGGATTTGGATAGATGAGTACCGGGACGTGGGTACCGGGCTCGTAAAGTTTGTCCCCCACCTGGATACCCTTCTCGGTCCACCTCACCGGTAACTGGTCGGCAATCCTCGCCAACACGGCATTACTCTTGGGGTCGCCCCACAGCACGAGGTTGGCATTCTTGCTATCCTCAGCGGTCACATCCTTGTCGTCCTTGATCGGAGCATCGCCGCGGAATTGTTTCCGCCAATGGTCGACCGTGTGCTTCATCTCCTTCTCGGCCCAGGCTCCGACCATTTCGTTCATCGGTTGGCCGGTCGGTCGCACGAACAGAAACGTATCCATGAAGGCATCATCGATTGGCCCTTGCAAGCCATGGCGTTTGGATGCTGGCGTTGCGGGAAAAGTGGTTGACCATTTACCATTAACTTTAATTGTGTCGAATGTCCTGTGTTTTGATTCTGCGTCTGGTTTTTCTTCAAAAGTCTGGCCATCAATTGTAATCGTAAACTTATTACCTTGGGCTAGATGGATGTGCAACAACGCAACGCCCTTTGTCTTGAGGTCGTATTTCCCATCCTGATAAGTACCTGTCACTTCTCCCTGTTCCCAATGTTTTTCGAGTAGAAAGATCTCAACCCATGCACATCGGTTGTACCGAGTTGTGTAGGTGACAAACTTCACTTCCTTGGGATACGGGTCGCGTCCCTTCTCCGCAATGGCATCAATCCGCTGGCTGACCTCCAGCTTCGCTCCCTTTTCGTATGCGTGAGCGGTTTTGGGACCGATGATGTGGGTCAGTTCCAGCCCGACCTTCTTCATCTCGCGGGCCATGACATCCGCTGCCTGCTTTTGGGAATCGACTTCGCCGCTGTAGGCCACCGTTGGGAGGTTAAAGATGTTCAGGGCACAGTCCGAGGCGTTGTACATGTGCCAGAGTTTCTTTTCGTACCAGGTGGGTTCGACCTTCTCGTTTTGGAAGACTTTCAGAAACTCGGGTGTCTCACTGAACCCTGCCCCAGGTGCGGCCGCACACCAGAGCGTTGGGTAGTGAACGGCAAACTGCCAACACGCAGCTCCACCCATACTAAACCCGCGGGCAACGACTCTGTCGTCATCGATACGATAGTGCTTCTTCACATCCTCCAGGCACTCAAGAGTATCGATGTCCCCCGCGAACTTGTTGGCATTGCAATACCGGCCATAGGGATGCAAAACGATGGTTTCGGGTGGCGTAAAATCGCCGGGACTGCTTTGACGACCCTGAATGAAGTTGACTTCGCTCAGTGTTTCGCCGCGGCCATGCCACCAGAAATCGAGGCGATGTGCTTTCTTTCCAGCAAAATCGTAATCCTTCGGGATGACGAGCCCATAAGGCTGCACGCTTCCATCGATCTTCGAGCGATAGCCGCGAACGACGAGACCTGTCTGAGTCGTCCAGGGTGTGTTACCTTCTTTCATAGCTTTAGCACGGGCAAGCCCGGTCTTGAGCACATTCTTCACCGCTGGTATGCCTTTATCGAACACTTCTTTGTAATCGACTGCCCATCGGACAGCCTTCTCGTAGATTTCCACATCGGGAAGCAACTCGTGCTTGCCGATGGTTTTGATAAGACCCTGGAGTTCCGTCAGTCCCTTGGCGATGTCTTCAGCATCTGCTGGCGGCAAATTGATTCCAGGTGGCGGGACAGGTCGAACATTATCCGCAACATTATCCTTGGGACCATCGGCAGCAGCAGGTATGGCAGCGATGCCGGCCAGAGCAGCGATGAGCAGCGGAGCAGAGAGGCAGCGCGCGAACATTGGGGTTCCTCACGGGGTCTTGGTAAAGGGCAGCGCAACCGGCGGTTCAAGCGGCGATGTAAACGGCAGTGTAAGCCTGACCGGGCCAAGTGAACAGGAGGAACCTCACCTTCTCGGTTGGGTCGAGTTTTGATAAACAACAGATAGTAACCACTGTGCGGGTCACCGAACCGCGGTGCCCGACAATCTGGAGGTAGCCAATGGCGTCAACGAAGATGATCGACATTCGGCGCGGTATGGTGCTGAATATGAACGGAACGCTCTACTACTGCCTGGATCGGGATCTCAATACGCCCGGGAACTGGCGGGCAATTTTGTACCTCAAGCTCAAAAATATGACCACGGGTTCGATCACCGACGAACGCGTCCACCCGGACGACAAGGTCGATGTCGTGTTCCTGGATACCAAGGATTACAACTATTCGTACAAGGATGGCGAAGACTACGTTTTTGTCGATGCGGAGACCTTCGAGCCAGTCACGCTAAACGGAGAGATGGTCGGGGACATGATGAAGTTTCTCCGCGAGAACGACCCCGTCAAAATTACGTTTCACGATGGCAAGGCACTTTCGATGGAGCTCCCGCAGACGGTCACGTTGAAGGTGATCGAGACCGAGCCGGGCATCAAGGGTGCGACTGCGGCAGCCCAGACCAAGCCCGCGACCCTGGAAACCGGATTGACCGTTCAGGTTCCCTCGTTCATCACCGAGGGTGAAGCAATCGTGATCCAGACGGAAGACGGCAAGTACCTGAAGCGAGCAGCGAAGGAAGGAAAGTAAGGGCTTGGGGTGGGTGTGGAGCCCTGGTATTGCTGCGTCTGCTGGCAGTACTCCGAAGGCGCTTCAAGGAAGCCAAAAGCAACCTCTTGAAATGTTGTAATCGGACATACCGATGCGAGATTCGCAGTCAGGCGACGGTCATGATATTTCAGACAATGGGGATCTCATGAAAGTTATCTGCTTCCTCATTCTCGCGATTGGTGTGATTATGGCAACCGATGGTCTCGGCAACGATGACCCTGCAAAGGGGGATCTCGACAAGCTCAAAGGAACGTGGCTGACTGCCTCGTTGGTGAATAACGGCAAGACGTTGGTGGACGATAAAACCCCGCCAAAGGAAGGGCCAATTACGAAGCTAGCATACGATGGGGACAAGTGGATAGTGAAGGTGGGAGACAAGACGGTGGCCTCCGGGATTTTCAGAATTGACGCGAAGAAAACTCCCAAAGAGATCGATGTGATGGATGCGTCTGGTATGAAAAACGACAAGACCCAGCTTGGCATCTACGAACTGGACGGTGACACCTACAAGTATTGCCTCGCACCAGCCAGTAAGCCCCGGCACACGGAATTTACCAGCAAAGAGGGGAGTGGGCATTCCCTGGGAGTCAGCAAGCGTGAGAAGCCATAGTGGAGAATGTAGTCGTGTGAGGGAAACTTGCTGAACCACATAGTAATTCATGCCGAAGTGGGCATCAGTTTGTAGCGGCTGCTTCTCCTCACACCTGCAGTTCGGCTTTCATTCCCAACACACTCGCATACCGCTTCCGAATTGGCTCGACATGGTCGGTCAGGAACTCACTGACCTGTTCCGGTGACCGACCAATGAAGGCACTGGCTCCGGGTCTGATAATGCCCGGGAAATCCACGCCACTGAATGCCGGATCTTTCTTGAGCCGGTCGATTAGTTCAGCCGATGTGCCCTGCCCTGACTTGATCCGATCAGTGACGGCGTGGCTGTGTTTTCGGACTACCTCGTGTACCTCCTGCCTGTTTCCACCCACGCTCACCGCGGCCATCATCAGATTCTCGGTAATCATGTACGGCAGGTATTCGCGGACGTTGCGGGCGATCACATCCCGATTCACAACGAGTCCGTTGGCCAGATTCAGCGAGATTCGGAGTACAGCATCGGCAGCAAGAAATGCCTGAGGGATGTAAAGCCGACGACACGCACTATCATCGAGCGTTCGCTCGAACCACTGTGTGGCAGCGGTGTCCGCTGCCATCGCAGGTAGTCCCATCACATATCGCGCGAGCGAACACATTCGCTCTGCCCGCATCGGATTTCGTTTATACGCCATCGCGGACGAACCGACTTGATCGGCCTCGAATGGCTCGTCAACCTCCTGCCGGTGTGCGAGGAGTCGCAGATCAGTTCCCCACTTATGAGCCGACTGGGCAAGCCCGCCGAGTGCCTCGATTACTTGTGAGTCGATCTTCCGCGTGTAAGTTTGCCCGCTCACCGGGACGATGTGAGCAAAACCCATCTTCTGGGCCACGAGACGATCGAGTTGTTTGACCTTTTCGTGATCGCCGCGGAACAGGGCGAGGAAGCTGGCTTGCGTGCCGGTTGTGCCCTTCGCCCCACGGAACGGGAGTTCGTCTCTTCGCCGCTCCAGTTCCTGAAGATCGAGGACGAGATCGAACAGCCACAAGCAGGCACGTTTGCCAACAGTAGTCAACTGTGCGGGCTGGAAGTGAGTGAAGCCCAGAGTTGGCTCATCCTTCCAGGTCGCGGCAAATCGTCCGAGTGCATCGATGACCGCAGCGAGAGTCTCGCAGATTTGTTGCAAACTTTCTCGCATCAGAATCAAGTCGGCATTGTCGGTGACGTAGCAGGAGGTGGCCCCAAGGTGGATGATGTCGCTGCATCCCGGTGCCACTTCCTTGAGTGTGGCGATGTGTGCCATCACATCGTGCCGTAAGCGTTTCTCGTGTTCGGCTGCCCGATCCAGGTTGATGTCGTCGAGATGATTCCGTAACTCGCTCAGTTGTTCGAGTCGGATCCGTTCGGAAATTCCATCAGCGGTGAGTAACTTCAATTCCGACTGTGCTTCGGCAAGCGCCAGCCATAGTTGCCGCCAGGTGCGGAATTTCCGCATCGGCCCCCATCGCTCGCTCATCGCCGGCGAAGCGTAACGGCCGATCAATGGGTTATCGTACACATCGTTCGGAGTCGGCATAACTTGAATAAATCTCGTCTGTGGAAGGTGATCGCGGTGGGCGATGATCGTTCCGGTCGGCGTTCTCCGGTAGTTCGCCAGACATCGTACAAGACGTTGTTTGTTTTAGGATTTCTCTCCAGGTACGGCTCAACCTCACCGCCAGAGTGTTGTTCATCGGGTAGGCTTGCCGCGACAGGAAGTTCGGCCGATCAGGCCGGCTGTCATACTCCTTCCCACAGACGTGGTTTGCGGGAAGCTCGAACTGGAGTGATGACCGATGCTGAGGAAATGGATGCCACGGGTCGGACTGACGGTGCTGCTGGTCGCCCTCTGGGCGGGGTCAGCAGGATCATCTTCGGCAGCCGATGACCCGACTCTCCCGCGTTTCTACTACTACCCCTACTATTACTATCCCCACAGCTACTGGCCCCAGAACAGCCCGCAGTGGCCGGAGTCAAAGGGCCAGCCTTACGTCCGACCACCGGCATATATGGCATATCCGCCATTCAAGGAGCCAGGCTGGCGCTACGAACTGTGGACCCCCATGAAGTACTACCGTGGGAACCACTTCTGGCTGGACCAGTTTTAAGTTCTTTTCCGTTTGACCGGGGAGAGTGTGAATCGGACTCATGAAAGAGTCCGATTCACGCTCCTTTTCGCGTTCTCAGTGGGCGTGAACCTTCTTGAAGTGCTCCGCGACCTTCTCCATCATGATGTGCCAGCCGCAATCATCGCACGGCGGCACGTTCGGATAACATTTCGCGCAGTACAGTGGCCCGCCGTTCAGGAACTGCTTGAATCGAGTCTCATCGATGGGTGGCAGTCCCTCGGTTGACAGCGGGAAGGCGACAGCGGTTTTGCACTTCTCACACGGCCTATTGTTG
>DASZJS010000682.1:0-4381 GCA_035947935.1 Gemmata sp.
GAGTGGGATATCGGTTGCGCTCTTCGGATAAAAGCGGGAGAGTTCAGCCAACACCTAACAGAATTCGAGATCGCGGATGGACACAGGTCGCAATCAGAACGAACGGTGTCAGACGTGCCGGTTCTGGGAAGTTGAGACTACCGAGTGTCACAGGCATGCCCCCGTGATGGTGACAGTACTCGGCCGCAGTTCTTCCCTGAGTCGTAGTAACACCGCCAGATTGGGTGAGTCACCCGCACAGGGCGTCGATCGAGCATGGCCGCGGACACAACCGGACGAGTGGTGTGGGGAGTGGGATAGCCAGGCCGGGAAACCACCCAGCGGCGAGTCGGCTCTTCCCATTGGTCAGGCGATTGCAACCCAGACATTCCTTGGGAGAATCGCCCCGTCCCTTGAAACTCCAGACCCCGTAACGCTGCTCGAAGCGCTGCTCAACCAGCTTTCACCCGACATTCGTCGCGTGATCGTCCGGGTGAATGGTTTGGACGGTCAACCGCTCAATGGGTTAAAGGAAGTCGCTCGCGAGTTCCGGATGAGTCGCGAGCAGGTGCGGGCTCTGGTCGCTGCGGGTGAAAAACGATTGGCCGAGGTCGTTGGTCAACTTGCCGCACGACGGCACGAGAAACGGGACGCATGATTGCTTAATTGCTTTGTGTTCAGTGTTAGTCTTGCTTCGCTCGCAGTGTTCAGTGTTCAGTAAAGACATTGAAACCACGCTTACGCGGTCTGATTTCTTTATTACCTCGGCAAAGAAGTATCGCATTGATGTCTCAGGTATGCCACCTCGTAAGAGGTGAGCAGGAAGTAGTGGTCCGGCTATCGCAAAAGGTCAGGCGATGGTATCAAGGAATGGATGTTTTTCGAGTCCAAGAGTTGGAGGCAAGGATGCCTATGAGCAACCAGAAATACGAAGTTCATCTGAACCAGGAACAACGCGTGGAATTGGAGGAGATCTTACGCAAGCAGAATGTTGGTGCTGCCAAAGTTCGCCGGGCACGCATTCTGTTGTTGGCGGATGAGGATCATCCCGATGGACGCAGACCCGATTGGCACATCGCCGAAGTTGTCGGACTTTGTGAGCGTCAGGTTTGCCGCATCCGTCACCAGTTCGTCCAACAGGGGATTTCATTGACCACCAGCCGCAAACCGCGGACACCCTCGGGCGAACCGCCCAAGCTCGATGGTGTAGCGGAGGCGCGGTTGGTCACAATTTGTTGTTCGACACCACCACATGGTCAGCAGCGATGGACCTTACAGTTGCTAGTCGATGAGTTGTGCCGACTAAAAGTGGTGACCAGCGTGTGCCGCGAGACAGTTCGGAAGTGTCTCAAAAAAATCGGCTCAAATCGTGGCAAAGTGAGCGATTCTGTATCGCGGAGAAAGACCGGGCGAGGTTCGTCGCTCAGATGGAGCAAGTACTCGACGTCTACCAAGAATGCTACGACGGGAAGCATCCGTTGATCGGCATGGACGAGGCGGCCAAGGAGATTCAATCGGATGTGGACCCTGCTTTGCCGATGACTGTTGGTCGTCCGCGGCGTGAGGACTACCATTACCAACGCAAGGGGGTCCAAGCGATCTTCTGCTTCTTCGACCCGATCCGCGGATGGCGTCGGGTGACTTCTCGTGAGAGTCGTGCACGGGTGGATTGGGCCGAAGAGGTCCGACGCCTGTTGGAACAGGATTACCCTGATGCGGAGTTGGTGACGCTGGTATGCGACAACCTGAATACCCACAACATCGCCAGCCTTTACCAAGCGTTTGACGCTCCCACCGCCCACCGTTTGGCGAGGCGATTGCGGTTGGTGCATACGCCACGGAATGGGAGTTGGTTGAACATGGCGGAAATGGAACTGAGCGTCTTGACGCGGCAGTGCATCGGTCGCCGATTCGATGATGTGAAAGAGATGGCGACGCGATGGCACTTTGGGAAGTCGAGCGGAATCGGAGATGCCCGCATAAAACTCAAACGATTATACCCGAATTGCTGACTTTTAGCGATGGACGGACCAGTACTTTGAAGACTCCGCATCGCAAAGCCGGTATCCACCCACTCAAACGTCTCATTCCTGACCGCGCGAAGTATAAAAGGCGTTGTTTGCGACAACACCCACGCACAATCAGAGATAGGTCGAAAGCAGGTAGAGGGCGAGGCCAATACCCACCAGGAACAGGGCAATCCGCATACCCCAGCCGAACCCTTCGGACACAATCCTGTCCCAGCGGTCGTGCCGAGTCGCAGCATAGACGAGACTGACCACCACGAGCAAAACCGGCAGATCCCAGTAGATACTCACAGCAAAGAGGGCAATCACGCGGTGCCCCCTTGTAGATTCGCGTTCTGGCCCGGGTTCGCTGGGCTTTGGGAAGCGACTGGTGGCGTTGCCTGCGTGTGGGGAGTGGATGGTGGCGAGACGGGTTTCACTCCTTCTCCCTCATCTTCGGTCCGCTTGGGGGGATCGCGGAACATCGGACCAGCAAGCGCATCGTAGATCACCAACAGGTTCAGAACGCCAGCAATCACCGTGTAAACCCACCCCAAATCCCATCGTTTCGACCCATTCCTTTGGAGATCGTTCAATTCGTCTTCGGATGGCATCCGCTCGAATTTGCCGAACATCGGACCCACGTCTTTTCGTTGATCGAACTGGATGTATTGGTAGACGGCAGGCCATGCCGCCATCCCGATCCAGAACTGACCGAGGAACTGCGGTCGGTAGGCCAAAGACTTTGAGGTACCCTCGAGCTGTTGGCTGGCGATCACAATTTCTGGCAGGTCGGATGTCTCCGGGAGCCAGACATTCCGCCACTGCCCCATCCACATCCCGTAGAAGAACAGCACATACAGCCCAAAAAAGAACAATAATCCTTTCCCAACCCGCCCCTGATATACCTGCCCCAGCCCGGGGATCAGGTAACTGAGCAGGGCAGCCACCGGGTCGAATTTGACCGGGGGGAGTGGAGGTTCGGGAGTTGAGGATTCCGACTGCGGGGAAGCCATCAGAGGAGGTCCACCCGGAAACGAGCGTGGTCTGACCTGTCGGATTATTCGCCGACCGCCAGGCGGGATTAACTATTCCGTTGATTATATAGGCCACGGCTCAGGTGGGCCAAGGAAGAGTGAATGGGAACGCAACCCATCCTTGTGTCAGCGCAACCTTTGCAGCAGTGTAAACCAGGAGTCCCAGACCCGCGAGAGCGAGAAGATTCTTCGCAAACCCAGATCGGAAAATCCGACCCGCCAGCCCCAATTGCCCAAGACTGACGTTCACAGCAAGGTTGAACGCAACCAGGGGTGCAAGTATTGCTGGAACAGGTTCCGTCTTTGCCGGGACCGGCTGGCTCGGGGATACCGGCATCGACGATGGAACCGGTACCGGGGTTGTCAGTACTCTCGGGAGGGTCGAAGGCGATGGCCCATCGCCTTTCGAGGTCGGCGGAGTGGGTGGCGTGCCGGGCTCAACAGGACGAGAGTGAGAACTCGGTGCCTTGCGCGTTGCTGGTGCTGGTGTTGGATCGCTTGGGGTGAGAATTGCGAGTAGCTGCGGGCTGGGTGTTGGACCCGATGGTGAATCGCCGCGCCAGACCACGGGCGGAGCCATCTCCCGATTGCTCGATGCAGGAAATGGCGTGGGAATACTGGGAGTATACGGCAGGGGGGAAGCCGAACGAAGCGGAGATGAGGCCATCTCGGGAAGTGGAAGCTCGGAAACGGTCGCCCTGGAGGCCGCTGGAGACGACGCAACAGGCGCAGCACCATCCGTCGGGCTGAGCGGAAGGGCCAGCATTTTCTGGAGCAAGGCATCCAGTTCATCGAGCTGCTGGCGAGTCAGGTCGTTCGGGCTGTGGGCGGTTGCCATGGCATCTTTTCCGCGGCCGGTTCGGCATCCTGCCGAGCCACAGGCGGCATCGGGCAAAGGCAGAGTATAAATCCCCTGCTTGACGGAAAAAAGGGCAAGTATTTTGTGGAGTCAATCGTCAGCCTCTTCACCATCCAACTCACCTGAAGCGATTGCTCATCACCAAGCCCGTTTAGCGTTGCCTCTCATGGGGCACTGGCGGGCCGCAGATCATTGGTGGAATGCACCAATTCCCTCCGGAAGTACCCAGCGACACGGCGAACAGTCGGGTCCGGGTCGGCATCGGTCACGCGAGCCACCCACCCTGGACAGTTCTGTTTGCGATCCGCCATCACCTCCAGGACCACTCGTGCGGCCCCGGCTCGTATCGCTGGCTCCTGATCCCGGCTCAGTCGTTCGAGCCACGGTTCGGGGTCGGGTATATCGTCCTCGTAGCGCAGGTCGAAGAGCAGTTTGAGTCGCTCGCTCGGGTCGGGGTTCGAGAGTCGCCGGGCCAGGCTAATCTCCGTCTCGGATCGATC
>DASZJS010000683.1:0-4916 GCA_035947935.1 Gemmata sp.
TATCGATCCACGCTCCATCGCGCTCCGTCTGGACTGTCCATGCCTTCCCGGTTGCGGCATCGGCAAGCATCACATCCACGGCGTTCTGGAGCCGATTGATTCGCTGGATCACCAGTTCCTTCGAGTTATCTGCCCACTCCATCCGTGGGATGTAGAAGTCGGTGCGAGTGTCGCCCGGAACATCGATCCACTGCGTTGTCCCGCCAACAACTGGGACGACCCCGACCCGACAGGCCGAGTTCCGTTCTCCAGTTTTGGGATACGCGAAGGTCTTGAGGATTGGGTAGTCCCCGGTGGTGTTGTCGATGAGGGTAAACGTCTTCACACCACGGGTATCGAGCTGCCAGTAGGCGATGTTCTTGCCGTTGGGACTCCAGCGCCAGCCATCACGGCAAAAGAACTCCTCCTCATACACCCAATCGAAAGTGCCGTTTATCACCTCGTTAGTGCCATCGCTCGTGAGCTTGGTCGCGGTGCCACCCCCGACTGGTTCGACAAAAAGGTTGTTTTCGCGGACGTAACCGACGTGTGTCCCATCGGGAGACAACTTGGCGAACATGAGGCTTGATGGTTTGACGTCACCGCCGAGTTTCATGAGCTTGCCGGTCGATCGTTGGAAGATCCAGTAATCGCCGCGGGTGTATTGACGCCACACCTTTACCGAATTCGTAAAGATCAGAACGAGGTCGAGATTCTTCGAGAACTCGTAGCCGTGGATCGCGAGCGGTTCCTTCGCGTTCGGTGCCACGAGTTTCTCCGCGGGAACGAGTACCTCGCTTTTGCCTGACGCATCAACCCGGACGATCTCGCTCGCGCCTTTCTGTGCCTTCGATGGCCGGAGCGTGGTATATGCGCCATCATCGAGCCACTTAACCGAGGGAACGCGATCGCCGCGGAACTCGTCGGATGCGAAGATACGGTCGAGTGTGAGCTTGGCAGGGTCGGGGCTCTGGGGTTGGGCGATTGCGGGAGCAATGGCCAGGAATACGAGCAGAAGCGAACAACGTCGCATGAGAAACTCCGGGGGTGGTGCCTGGTAATTAGCGTGCCATCGGCAGGAGCGTCCGACAATCGCGATTGGGATGATTGGCGAGATTTTACCGAATTGATCGGCAGCACAATCGAACCAGAGCGAACGCTCCGTCGCTCGCGATCTGGCTCGTTGTTCTGTCTCCTGCTTCCTGTTCCCCTACCTCCTTGGGCTTCACTTTGCTGCGAGCGCGAGATGGACGCGGATGAACATGCCCGGGGAGATGAGTCCGTTGGGATTCGCAAGAACGCCGCGGACTCGTACCGTGCCGGTGGCGGGGTTGAATTGTGGGTCGATGAAATCGACGACAACCATGTGGGGGAATCCATCCTCATCGGCCAGTCCCGCGGTTGCGGTCAGTTTCTGCACGCTCAGCCCATCTCGTCGAAGCTTGAGGATGGTCCGCTCATCCACATCGAACGCAACGAACTGTGGGTCAGTTGCCACGACGACAACAAGCGCCGGACCATCGGATGTTACGAGGTTGCCCGGCGTCAATCGGAATCGGCCAACTTTACCGTCCATGGGAGCAGTGAGCTTCGTCCAGGACAGGGTTAGTTCGGCCAGATCCATTTCGGCTTTTGCTACTTTGACCAACGCTTCGGATCGTTCCTGTTCGGCTTCAGCCTGCGTCACATCTTCTTTGGAGATCACCCCAGTTCGGATTGCCGACCTCAACCGCACAAGGTTTGCGGCAGTCAGTTTGCTCCCTGCTTCGGCAACCGCCAGTTTGGCTTTCGCCACGTCCAGATCGGCCTTGTACTGTCGCGAATCAATCTCGGCCAACACATCGCCCTGTTTAACCGTTGCTCCTTCCTTCACCAGGATTTTCAACAGAAGACCTGTCACGCGGGGGTGAATCTCGACCGTCGCGGCTTCCGTCCGACCGGTGAAATCGAGAGCATTTCCCGGGGAGGGTTTCGGAGGCTCCGTTGGTTTTTGTGGACCCGCAGCGCGGATGTCCACGGAAGCCAGGACAAGACCTGTGGCGAGGAGAAGTGCAGCAAATCGCATGGGAGGCTCCTATGCTGTAATTCCAGGTTCCTGATGGAAGGCACCAAGTGCGAACGCTCTTGGGGTGAGTCAAAAACACGCTTCATCTCCGAAAGTGAAGTCTGGAAGCTGGAACCACAAGGGGAAGGGCATCGTCCAGTATCCCCGGCAAAGTGGGGCTTGTCCAGCACACGAACTGAGACGACAATCCGGGTATCCTGGAGGAAATTATCATGTATCGCTATGGTTCCGCTCTCGTCCTCATCTTCGCCCTCATGGCATCGATTGCCGCACAGGAAAAGAAGGAAGACTCGAAGAAAGACGACAAGAAAGACGAGTTGAAGCTGACCAAAGAAGAACAGGCCACGATTGACCTGACTAACGCCGAGCGGAAGAAGGCTGAGATGAAGCCACTCACAGCAAATCCGCAATTGATGGCTGCGGCACGGGCTCACGCGGCGAACATGGCCAAGCAGGATAAACTCGAACACACGCTAGATGGGAAGGAACCCGCCGAACGGGTTAAGGATGCCGGATACAAGTATTCAGCGACAGGTGAAAACATAGCCTGGAATGCGATCACACCAAAGGAAGTTCTGAAGGGCTGGATGGATTCTCCCCCGCACAAGGAGAATATCCTCAAGCCCGAGTACACCGAGATCGGCGTTGCCGTTGCAAAGAACAAGAAAGGTGAGCGATACTGGGTTCAGGTATTCGGTACACCTCGCAAGAAGTGACCTGTCCTCCAAGCGAATACCAAGGTGGCATCCATGAGCAAGGTCATCGTGCTGACCGGTGCAACTCGGGGATTGGGTCGTGCGCTGGTTCCGGTGTTTGCCGCTGGCGGCCACACCGTCATTGGGTGTGGTCGCAGCGAGAGACAACTCGCAGAATTATGGGCCGCTTTCCCAGCTCCTCACTCCTTCGCGGCGATCGACGTCACCAACCCGGAGGCAGTGCAACGCTGGGCCGATCGCACTCTTGCCGTGTTTGGCCCTCCGGATCTACTAATCAATAACGCCGCGGTGATGAACTCCCCGGCTCCGCTCTGGGAGGTTGACACAGACGAATTCGACACGCTGATCGATGTGAACGTAAAGGGCGTGTTTCATGTCGTGAAAGCATTCGCCCCGGCAATGGTATCGCGCGACCGGGGCGTTATCGTGAATCTCTCAAGTGGCTGGGGTCGCAGCACATCTCCTCAGGTGGCTCCATACTGCGCTTCAAAATATGCAATCGAGGGTTTGACGATGGCCCTGGCGCAGGAACTACCAAACGGCATGGCGGCAGTCCCTTTGAACCCCGGGATCATCGACACCGACATGCTTCGTCAGGCATTCGCAGAAGGTGCTTCAGCCTATCCAAAGGCAAGCGACTGGGCGAAACGGGCCGGGCCATTTCTGCTTGGGCTCGGAGCGAAGGACAACGGCCGCTCTATGACTGTGGGATAGGAGTTCTACAGTATACGTTTTGATCCTGGGCTTAATGATCCAATGGAGGTTGTCCTTACGCCATGTCCAATGATCCATACCTCCCAGTTCCTTCGGGGGCTGAGGAACGCTCTATTCAGGTTCCGCCACCCTTTACCGGTCTAAAAGGGCAGCCTACAGAGATCCGCTGTCAACCCTCGGAGAGTTTGTCACCTCTCCTCATTGACTCGAATTGTTCCTTTCTCGTCTCCACCTATCTGATCGGGAATGTTGTTACGGTCGGAGCCAAGTCGGGACAGATGTTTATCGAATTTCACACGTTCGACCGGCCGATGGGGATGGCTGTGAGTCGGGAAGGTATTGTTATTTGCGGACGCAATCAAGTTTGGTTCATGCCCATGCTTCTCGACATCGCCGCACAGATGGCTCCACGGGGACAATACGACCTCGCCTACTTCGCCAGGAGATCCCACTACACCGGCAACATCCTGTGTCACGAAATCGGCTGGGTGGGCAAGGAGTTGTGGATTGTGAATACACGCTTTTCCTGTTTGTGTACGTTGCACCATACATGCCATTTTGCTCCACGATGGCAGCCGTCGTTCATCACGGACTTGGCTCCGGAGGATCGCTGTCACCTGAACGGACTGGCAACGGTTGATCGGGAAGCACGGTATGTCACGGCCCTGGCTGAAACAAATACTCGTGAAGCCTGGCGGGCCGTGAAAGCATCCTCTGGCTGCTTGATTGATGTAGCCAGCAACTCGATCGTTTCGCGTGGCTTCGCCATGCCGCACTCACCCAGGGTCGCGAACGGGCGGCTGTATGTACTTCATTCCGGTCAGGGAAGGCTGGAAGTGGTCGATCCTGCCAACGGCCAACGCGAGACCGTCTGCGAACTGCCTGGGTATGCGCGGGGCATGTCCATTCACGGCTCACTGGCATTTATCGGGCTATCCAAAATTCGCGCTTCGTCCACGATGGATGGAGTGCCAATCGCCGCCAAACGTGAGGAACTGAAATGCGGCGTTTGGGTGGTGGATCTTATCCGAGGGAAAATTGTGGGCCATCTCGAATTTCTTGCCGGAATCGATGAACTCTTTGATGTGCAGGTACTTCCCGGTGTCCCGTCTCCGTTTCTGTCGGGGCCGTTAGTCGATAGCTATTCGGATCGAACGAACTGGACCCTGCCGCCACAGTGATGTTTTGTAGGGTGGGTCGAGTCTTCGAGGCCCACCATTCTTCTGTGTGTGTGGTATTTGTGGGCCTCGAAGACTCAACCCACCCTACAAAACAGGGAATTCTCACTCTGGAACCAATCGCATGGTTGAAACAGCTCGAATCGTCGATCAAGCCCTGAGGATGTTCGAGGGTGGAGCGTGGCACGGACCATCCGTTCTTGAAGTCCTCACCGATGTGAATGCCGAGATGGCAGCGTCTTACCCAATCCCTGGTGCCCATAA
>DASZJS010000684.1:0-2334 GCA_035947935.1 Gemmata sp.
GAGAAATCGCCGTTCTGGTTGATCGTCGGAGGGATCGCTTCCTCACTGCTCTGTTTGTTTCTCGTCAAAGGGCTCTTCCGGCTCTCCCGAGGCGACAGCGGAGTGCGGATAGAGATCGCCGAAAAGGATCAACCCGTTCTGTTCGCGTTTATCAGGCGATTGTGTCAGGAGACCCACGCCCCCTTCCCTCACCGAATCTACCTCGTACCAGATGTGAATGCGGCAGTGGCCTATCACCAGTCGGTTTTGAGCCTCATCTTTCCAGCCCGTAAGAACCTCATCATTGGGCTCGGGTTGGTGAACCGCCTCAACCTGACCGAGTTCAAAGCTGTCCTGGCGCACGAGTTCGGCCACTTCTCGCAGAACAGCATGAAACTCGGCAGCTACGTCTACACCGCGAACCGGGTGGTAGTCGATGTGGTTTATGGGCGTGGAAAGCTGGATCAACTGATAACCACTCTTAGCCGAACCGACATCCGGATTGCCGTGTTCGCCTGGGGATTCAGCGCAATCCTGTGGGTGATGCGAAAAGGGCTTGAGCTTATCTTCCGGGCAATCAATTTCGCCCATACTTCGCTGTCCCGACAAATGGAGTACAACGCCGATCTCGTGGCGGTAAGCGTCACAGGTAGCGATGCGCTGGTGTTCGCTTTGGCGCGATTGGATTTTGCATCCGATTCGCTCAGTCAGGCCTGGGCCGACATGATGACGACCGCCGACCACAACCGATACTCCCGCGATCTCTACTTCCATCAGACTCGTGCGGCCGAATTCCTTCGCCTTCGCCGCAATGATGCGAATCTGGGTGAAGTGCCTGCCCTTCCGGTTGATCCGCATCAAACGGTGCAAGTGTTCAAACCGGAGGATATCGGTGTACCGAAGATGTGGGCAACACACCCCTCGAACCACGACCGCGAGATGAACGCCAAGAAGCGATATTGTCGTGGACCTCTGGATAACCGCTCGGCTTGGGAATTGTTCGCCAATCCCGCGGATGTTCGCGAAGCAATGACGCGAATTGTGTATGCCACAACGTCGCGGCAAGTACCCGAGAAACTGGAAGAAGCCGAGGCGGTTCAAGCATTCATCGATGCGGAACACGCAGAGACCACTTACCATGCCCGTTATCACGGACTCTACGACGATCGTTACGTGCGGCCAGGAGAGTTGGCGGAGTTGTGCGTCCGATCGGAATGGGCAGAATTCGATGACCCCGTCCGACTGAAAACTGCCCTTGCCCAGCTCTACGACGATGATTTGAAAAACACGATGACGGCCCACAAAAACCGACAGGAAGAGGCCACTCGACTTGCCCGGATGGCTCAAGGAGCTGTGCGGTTGACTGGAAAGGATTTTGAACACCGCGGTAAACGGTTCGGCCTGTCGCAAGTGCCTCGACTGCTGAAGGAAGTGGAGAGTGAGATCGGCAAGGATTTCGAGAACATGCACGCTCTCGATCGGGTTGTGTTCCGGGTTCATTACGCAATGGCGGTTCAGTTAGGAGAGGCGGAACGAGCTGAGCTGGAAGAACGGTATCGGTTCCACCTTGCGGTTCAAGACATCCATTCGTCGCTGGTAGCCCATGCCCGGCATGTGGATGCAACTCT
This sequence comes from Gemmata sp., assembly GCA_035947935.1. GTDB lineage: Bacteria > Planctomycetota > Planctomycetia > Gemmatales > Gemmataceae > Gemmata. Next base: position 1,608 of record DASZJS010000684.1, read on the forward strand.
TGGCGGGCTATCCGGCCGACGAGAAGTGTCGCAGGAAGAGTTTCAGAATGCAGTGTCTGTCCTCCGTCAGGCTCACTACATGCTCGAGAAAATGCTCGATACGGCAACTGCGTTGTCCATGCCCGCGCTCACCAACGTGGTTGCAGGTCAGCCACTACGGAATCTCTTGCGAGTCGAACCGATAATCCACAATTTGCACCAAAACGTCAAGACACTGGATGGTCAGTGGATTGGCGAGTTTATGGGTCAACTCCGTGAGGTGATCGATAAGGCGGCCCGGACACTCTTTAAGAGCCTTGGGGGACTACTGGCGCTCCAGGAACGAATCGCCGAGCGCTGGATTGCTGCACAACAACCAACTCCTACGCCCCAGGCGTCTGAACCAACTGCTGAAGGAAGCATTGAGGCAAAATCATCGGAAGCCGGTTGAGTGGACTGCCTCGGCCTGGCTCTCGATGAGGATCGAAGCGCCTGGCAGGCAGCAATGAAGCAACTGGATCTACCGTGGAAGCAGGGCAAACTGACCGCTACTCACGATGCCGGGGTGTCAGGTGTGCCAGCCTATTGGCTTCTCGATCCGAAGGGCAAGATCGTTGCCAAGGGTTACGATCTGAATGAACTCGACAAGCTTCTCGAAGAGCGGCTGAAGCCCTGATCGGCGCATTAGAGGCTCTAACTAGGCACCCCATGCCTTGAATGCGTCCCTTTCCAAAAGAATGGTGGGGCT
>DASZJS010000685.1:0-8124 GCA_035947935.1 Gemmata sp.
GACTTCTACGGTCGCTTCATCCACGAGAATGCCGACCGCCAGGGCCAGCCCACCGAGAGTCATCAGGTTCACCGTCTGGCCGGTGACCCAGAGAGCAAATATCGCCGCACATAGAGCGATCGGAATGTTCAAGACGACAACGATCACGCTCCGCCAGTCGCGGAGAAAGATCAGCACCATTAGGCCAGTGAGAAGGGCTCCGATCGTTCCCTCGGTGACGACACCCCAAACTGCTTCCGTCACGATAGGGGATTGGTCGAATGCGAAATCGATGTGAACATCTTCAGGCACCGCTTGCCGCATTCTCGGCAGAGCGGCCTTGAGGTTGTTCACAACGGTTACTGTCGATGCCTCGGCGCGCTTGGTGACGAGCATGTATACCGATCGCTTGCCATTCACGAGGACGTAGCCGGAGGTTAAATCCGCGGCGTCATCGATGCTGGCCACATCGCGCAAAAGAATGGGATGCGGCCCAAGTTTCACGGGAACTGTTCCAAGTTCCAGCTTGGGGTTCGCACCGACCATCACGTTCGAGTCCACGAGCAATTGCTGGTCGCCAACCTTCAGAACGCCGCCGGGTGTGGTGGGGTTTCCGTTGCTAACGGCGTCCGTGATCTGTTCCAGAGTCAATCCTTGCTTGCGAAGTTCATCCGGATTGATGCTCACCACGATGGCCCGCTGATTCCCGCCGAACGCGGGCGGGCTGGATACTCCGGGAATGCTGGCAAACGTGGGCCGAACCCGGAGGGTTGCCATGTCCTGGATGTCCTTGATCGATTGCGTTTCGCTTGAGAGGACGAGGAAGCCGACGGCGGCGGTACCGGTATCCAGACGCATGACGAATGGGGGAACGGTTCCAGGCGGCATCATGTAGCGCGCCCGGTTCACCGCGGCGACCGTCTCGGCCATCGCCTGGGCCATGTCGGTGTCGGGGTGGAAGTGGACTTTGATCTGCGTCATTCCCAGGATGTTCCGGCTTTCCAGGTGTTCCACCCCGTTCACATACAGGAAGTGGAACTCGTAGTAGTTGGTGAGCAACCCTTCCATCTGGCCGGGTGTCATCCCGCCGTAGGGCTGACAGATATAGATGACCGGCTGGTTCAAGGGTGGGAAGATATCCACTCTCATCTTGGAGAGCGCAAGACCGCTGCCAATGAGTACGGCAACAACCCCAACAAGGATCGTCACCGGATACCGGAGCGCAAAAACGATTGGGTTCATACCACCCAGTTTAGCGTGAGGGAGTTGGGCGCGAAGCACGATGATGCCAAGGGAGATGGAAAAGTCGCGTTGCGAGTCGATACGGACGGAGTCTAGCAGGGGTGAAGCGACAGCGAACCCCTGGAAACCTCGTAAGATTGCTTCGCAGGCCCATCTGTCGCCATTTCACGAGGTCTTCATGGACGCTCCACAACCACTCGCTGCCGATGAACTCCGCAAAATCCATGCGTACTGGCGGGCCGCCAATTATCTCGCGGTCGGGCAGGTCTATCTGTACGACAATCCGCTCCTCAAGGAGCCGCTGCGAAAAGAGCACGTCAAGCCGCGATTGCTCGGGCACTGGGGCACCTGCCCCGGGCTGAACATGCTCTATATCCATCTCAACCGTCTGATCGTGAAGCAAAATCTCAATGTGCTTTTCGTCACAGGCCCGGGACACGGTGGGCCGGCACTCGTCGCCAATACTTATCTCGAAGGAACGTATTCGGAATTCTATCCCCACGTTGGCCAGGATGAGGCCGGACTCAAGCGGCTATTCAAGCAGTTCAGCTTTCCAGGCGGCATCCCTTCGCACGTTGCTCCCGAAACCCCAGGCAGCATCCACGAAGGCGGCGAACTCGGGTATTCCCTCAGCCACGCTTTCGGAGCCGCTTTCGATAACCCCGATCTCATTGTTGCGGCGGTCGTAGGCGATGGCGAAGCCGAAACCGGCCCGCTCGCCACGGGCTGGCACTCGAACAAGTTCCTCAATCCGCAAAGCGATGGCGCGGTGCTGCCGATCCTGCACCTCAACGGCTACAAGATCGCTAACCCAACCATCCTCGCGCGCATCGATTCCGAGGAACTCAAACAGTTGATGCGAGGATATGGCTACGAGCCACACTTCGTGGAAGGAGACGATCCGCTTGTGGTTCACCAGCAACTCGCGGTTGCGCTGGAGACCTGCATTGGTGAAATCAAACAGATTCAACGCGATGCGCGAACCAATGGGAACCAAACCCGCCCCCACTGGCCGATGATTGTCTTCCGCACACCGAAGGGGTGGACGTGCCCCAAAGAGATCGATGGCAAACGATGCGAGGGTTACTGGCGCGCGCATCAGGTACCGATGGATGCGGTTCGCGAGAACCCGGACCACATCCGGGTTCTTGAAGGGTGGATGAAAAGCTACAAACCGGAAGAACTGTTCGATTCTGCCGGAAAGTTCAACGCGGAACTTGCAGCGATGGCACCAAAAGGCAATCGCCGCATGGGAGCCAACCCCCACGCAAACGGCGGCGTTCTTCTTCGCGACCTGAAACTACCGGACTTCAAGCAATATGCCATCGAAGTGAAAGCGCCCGGCAGCGCAAATGCCGAGGCAACCCGCATCATGGGCAAGTTCCTTCGCGATGTGACGAAGGGAAATGAGGAGACAAGCAACTTTCGGCTGTTCAGTCCGGATGAGAACAATTCCAACCGCTGGCAGGATGTGTTGCAGGTCACTCAGCGTCAGTGGATGGCGGAGATTGTCTCTTACGACGACCATCTGGCACCTCACGGTCGGGTGATGGAGGTTCTTTCCGAGCATCAGTGCCAGGGCTGGCTCGAAGGTTATCTCTTGACGGGCCGGCACGGATTCTTCTCGTGCTATGAGGCATTCATTCACATCATCGATTCGATGTTCAACCAGCATGCCAAGTGGTTGAAAGTGTGCAACCACATCCCCTGGCGAAAGCCGATCGCTTCTTTGAACTACCTGCTCTCATCGCACGTTTGGCGTCAGGATCACAATGGATTCACGCATCAGGATCCCGGTTTCATCGATCATGTCGTGAACAAGAAGGCCGAGATCACCCGCATTTATTTGCCGCCGGATGCCAACTGTCTGTTGAGCGTAACCGATCACTGCTTGCGATCCCGGAACATGGTGAATGTGGTCGTTGCGGGGAAGCAACCCGCCCCTGTGTGGCTCACGATGGAAGAGGCAGTGAAGCACTGCACTGCCGGTATTGGTGTGTGGGAGTGGGCATCGAACGATGGGGGTAACCCCGACTTGGTTATGGGCTGTTGCGGCGATGTTCCGACACTCGAAGTCCTGGCGGCGGTGGAATTACTTCATCAACACTTCCCGGACCTTAAGGTTCGGGTTGTGAATGTGGTAGATCTGATGACGCTTCAGCCGCACTCCGAACACCCACACGGGCTATCGGATGAGGCGTTCGACAAGCTGTTCACAGCCGACAAGCCAGTTCTGTTTAACTTCCACGGTTACCCGTGGCTGATTCACCGGTTGACGTATCGCCGCACGAATCACGGGAATTTGCATGTCCGCGGTTACAAGGAAGAAGGAACTACCACGACACCGTTCGATATGTGTGTGCTGAACCAGATTGATCGCTTCGACCTGGTGAAGGATGTGATCCGTCGGGTGCCGAAGGCGAGTGGGGCAGTCGATGTGGACCGGCAGATGGATGAGAAACTGGCTGAACACACGGCTTACATCCGGGAACATGGCGAAGACAAGCCCGAGATTGCCAATTGGCAGTGGGGTAAGTCAACCGGCAAGGCGGTTGACTCAACGGGCGGGGATAATGCCTAAAGTGTTCAGTGTTCAGTTAAAAACCTCAGACAACGCAAGCGAAGTTGGAATGTCTTTACTGAACACTGAAAACTGAACACTGAACACTACGCTCTGCTCAACTCGCTGACCAGTTGCCGCACACCTGCGAGCGAGGCAGAGCGATCGGTCGCGGCTGCTTCCAGTTTCTTCACCAGGGCGCTCCCCACAATCACACCGTCCGCGATCTCCCGGAGTTCGCGAACGTGTTCCGGCTTGCTGACCCCGAACCCAACGCACAGCGGCAGGTTGGTCATGGTTCGCAGGCGAGCGAGTTGCTCCCGGAGTTGCGTGGGGAGCTTGTCTCGTTCGCCGGTGATGCCGACCACGCTCACCACATACACGAACCCACTGCAAGCTTTCACCACCTGCTCGGACCGCTGCGGCGAAGTGGTTGGGGTCACGAGCAGGATCAGCTTGAAATCCTTGTCCGCGGCCAGTTTCGACAACTCTGCGGCTTCTTCGACTGGCAGATCCGGTACAACGGCCCCGCTCAACCCCGCAGCCTTGGCGGTGTCGATGAATGCCGCGATGCCCTTCTTGAACATCAAGGAATAGGAGGCCATCGCAACGAGAGGAGTCTTCCAGCCAGGGCGGCTGGTGATTTGACCGAGTGTGGCAAAAATGTCTGCGAGTTTCAGATGTTTGTCGAGAGCCCGGGTGTAGGAAGCCTGGATAACCGGGCCATCCGCGATGGGGTCGGAGAAGGGGAAGCCGACTTCGATGAGGTCAGCACCTGCCTCAGCAACCGTGGGGATTAACTCGCGGGTGAACGCAAGATCGGGGTCACCGGCCACGACAAACGGCATGAACGCCTTGCGTTTGGCGGCTCGGAGGTCGCGGAAGAGTGTATCGATCGGATTCATGGGGTGGGTTGTATTCGCCGACGGGGTTGTTGTCCTGCGAGTGCGTAGGCCAGATCGCGGAAGGTGTGGAGATCGCCGAGTGCGACTCTTTTGCGTGAGAGCCAATGGACCACCAGCGAGATGGTTATTGCGATGAGCAGGAAGAATACGCCGAAAACCTGGAACAATTCTCCGGCTTTACCCAAACAAGCGCCGAGAAGTAGCAATCCACCGCCCACTGCGAGGCCCATGAGACAGCCGCAGGTGGGGAACCACCGATCAACAGCCAGAGGCGGGAGATGACCCGGTGCAAGACGACATAACTCCCACACCCACTCAAAGCCACACTTGTGGAAATACGGCTCAAGTGATGCCGAAGGTATGATCTCCCTGGCGTCAGCACCGTAACGAGCCAGGATTGAGCGTGCGGTCAGAAAGGCACCGGCGGGGATGCAAGCTCCACCAATGTGATGCCACGGGCGGATTGTCTGCCGAGTTCTCATTCGCGATGCCACAAAATCACACACCTCGCGAAGTGTACGTTGTCTCATTGGAGAAAGGATCGATTTCCATTCATTGATAGGCAGATTGAGGCCAGTGAACTCGTTCAACGGTCGGGCAAATTCCCACCAGAATAGGATCGTGTCGTTCCACTCATCGGCAAACTCCGACACAGTTGTTTCAAATGAAAGCAGGTCATCGGTTTGGTCCCACTCGCGGACAATTGTCCGGAAAAGCTCCAGCACGTACTCTGGCGTAGCGGAAACCACATCGGTCGGGTAATTCACATTCATTGGTCGGCCCTCACAGATACTTGATACACGCTACACCGGCCACCACAAGTATCGCGCCCAGCACACGACCGGGGGTAATCACCTTCTGATCCAATCCCATCAGGGCAAAGTGATCGAGGAACAGCGAGCAGAGTAGTTGCCCACCGACCACCAGTGCGATGAACACCGCCGCACCGAGTTCTCGCGTCAATGCCGCCCCGGCCAGCACGATCAACGCACCGAGTGGGCCGCCAATCCAGTTCCACCAGGGCGTTTCACGTATCGCCGCGGTGGCTGGGAGCGGGGGGCGAATGAGTAGCATCGCCAGAGTGGCTGTGAGGATGGTCCCACAGATTGAGAAGTACGAGGTAAACAGCGGGCTGTCGATGTTGTGCCGGAGCTTCCCGTTGGCGGATGCCTGAAGGGCGATACAGCAACCGGCCCCCATCGCCAGCAGGGCAAGAATTGTGTTGTGCATCCGGGAGTTGTATGAACCGGACGTTGTGATGGGTGGGGGTAAGGAGTTACGATATTGTGGCCAACTTACCTCACCCCCCATTGCGTGTACCCTCAGCGTTGTCGAGATGAAGATGCGGGGCAACCCCGTTGCCGCCACGCAACTCGATCACTCGATCTGCCCGGCCCTGCGTCAAGAACGCGGTCAAATCAACACCCATTTCCTTGAGCGCAGCGAGATGCTGCCGCGTCCGCTCATCGCTCTGGCGGCGAATCTCCTGTTCGCTTTCGGCATCCCGTCGCCGCTGTTCCCGGGCAGCAGTTCGTTCACCTTCTTTGGCTCGCATCTCTGCCTCCTGCCGCTTCTGGGCCATTTCAATCTCGGTCTGTACCTCGACACTTTGCTCCGTTCGTCGACGGGTTGCCCGGTTCATCTGCGCATTCAGTTTGTAATCCTCCAACCCCTGCGCCTGCTCTTCCGTGGCACGTTCGAGTTGCAGTTTTGTCCGCGCTTCGATGGCTTGATCGTGCATGGCCTGGAGTCGGTCGGGAGCACCATAGCCCCGATAGACAACCTTGTTGATTCGGTAACCGTTCTGGCTCGCACGCACGGTGAGTTGCCGATAGGTTTCCAGTTCGTTCAGTCTCCCCGTATCCTTCTTGAACTCCTCGAAGGTATGATGGCCGAGGAAATCAACCACATCCGAAGTTGCGGCGTTGATGAAGTCGCCAATCGGGTCGTGGGTTGCTTCCAGCATCCGCTCGATGTCGGTTAGCTCGAAAAACATCATGAGCCGGATTGTCAGCACGGCATCATCGGCGGTGCGGACATCGGTGACATCGTGATACATCTGATCGGGCATGAGCCACAATTTCTGGAACACGAGCCCCTTGGCTACTTTCTTCTGGCCCTGCGATCCACCATCCGACCCGTGCCAAGCAAAGGTATGGAGCCACTCGCCCGGAGCGGGAACAAACAGCATCGGACCATTCACGATCCGACGGGAAATAGCTTCTACTCCGGAGGGACGACTGTAAACGATCACGGCTTCCTTTGCAGCGAGTTGCAGCGCATCCTCTCGGGTGATGGTTTCGTGAACCCTCGGGTCGAACCAGATATCGGCGGGACCAGGGAGGTGTTCCTGGCGGCCATCGCGAAACCGGACGATGAGGAACTCGCCGGGGTGGGCAATGAAGTGCCGCATCTTCTCGAAGCGTTTCGAGCCAATCCACACCCGCTGCGGCCCGGGGATTACCTCCATGCGGCCATCTCTGCGGACCATCAGGACACGCTGTCCTTCCTCGACGGTGTAATACCACATGGTTTTGGTTCCGTAGTTGGGTGTGTTGTCTTCGCCTGGCTGTGATGTGCCGCTGGGATTGGCTTTTCCAGCGTCAGCGGGGGCATAGCTGTCCCGCCTCATCTTTACTGCTGGACTTCTCAGCGCAGGCGCAGAAACAGGGGGTGGAGGCATCCCTCGGCTTCGCGTATGAAGTCTCTCTGATACCTCTCTACGTCTGGCAGCCGCTCTCTCGTCGTAGTCGATCGCCGTGTCGGTGAATTCGACCAGCATCGAATCCACCGATTCCGTTTCTGTGCCTCCAAAGTGTCGGTTGATCGCTTCCACGATCTGCGCCTGCGGAAACCGGATGAGCTTGATTTTCTTGTTCAGGATGAATGTGAGTTTGTCGCGGAGTAAGACGTTGTTCGGATCGGTCGCTGCGCAGGTGAGGGTATCGCCTTCCAGCTTCAACGGCAGAATGAGGTTCTCGCGGCATACCGATTCGGGAACCAGAGCACACACACCTTGAAGCGGGTTCAGTGGCCCAGTTGCGACCGACGATGATTCCGCTTCATCTTCGGCGAGATGGAGTGCCCCATGCCGTTGGATCAGTTTGGGTATCATGCGATTGCTACCTGGGTGCAATCCTCAGTAAGCGGGATTCATTACCTTTGGGGCAGAGCTTTCAAAGTGTGTGGTGCGTTCGCCAAGCAGATTCAACTTTAATCCCCCTGCTTGGAACCGTACACTCCCGGCGACAATTTGGGTTTATTTTGCAGAATCGCCTCTTTTCATACCCACTGAGAGATCGTTCGGCAAAGTTCCACAGCGACAATTTGGATTCGTTTTGCAGAATTGCTCTGAGTCATAATCCAAGGGAAATCGCGACGGGAGTAACATTACTGGGAAGTTTCCGGGCTCCCTCATCTGATCTCCCGCTCGCGTTA
>DASZJS010000686.1:0-6271 GCA_035947935.1 Gemmata sp.
CTACGAAAAGCGAAGCCAGTTCGAGCGTATCCTCTACCTGCACGGCATCCCGTACCGTGCTTATGCCGGTCGGTTGCTTGTACTCGATTGCGGGACGGATACCGACGGTGTGTACGCTCGTTGGGTACGTTGTCCAGCGAGCGAACGTCAGTTGTACCGCTGGCTTGGCTATTGAGTTTGCATTCCTACACCCCGGCCACGCGGTCGGGGTTTACTCTTTCCTGGAGATCGCCACCCATGAACTACAAAGCGACCTATTCACCTGAAGACAACAAACTGCGCCTGTATTCCATCTCGCGTCTACCCAAGGACGTTTACGAGCGGATTCGAGCCGCCGGGTTCAAGTGGGCACCGAAGCAAGAGCTATTCGTTGCACCTGCCTGGACCCCCGAGCGGGCCGACTTGCTCACCGAGTTGTGCGGTGAGATCGGCGACGAAGACACCAGCCTTGTCGAACGTGCCGAGGAACGGGCTGAACGGTTCGAGGAGTACCACGACAAGCGGGCCGAGGATGCCGAACGTGCCCACGCCGCGGTTGCCAAGATCGCAGACGCCATCCCCCTTGGTCAACCGATCCTCGTGGGTCACCACTCCGAGAGGCACGCCCGTCGGGATGCTGAGCGGATCGAAAACGGCATGAGGAAGGCGGTGAAGATGTGGAACACCGCGAAGTATTGGACCGATCGGGCAGCGGGTGCGATCCAGTACGCCAAGTACAAGGAACTCCCCGCCGTGCGAGCCCGACGAATTAAGACCATCGAAGCCGACAAGCGAAAGCAGGAACGCAATCGCGATGTGGCAATCACGTTCATGAAGTCATGGCGAGCGAAGCCGATTACTTGGGAACGGGCTCGAATGATAGCGAACTTCGGACGGATGGATACTTACCGAGCCTATCCACTCGCCGATTACCCACGGAATCCGCCAGCGTCGCAGTACGAGGGTCAGATGTCGATGTGGTCGGCATTGGGCGACAAACCCGAGGAAGCCATTGTAAAACCCGAGCAGGCTCGACTTCTGTCTTGCCGGTCGTGCGTGTGGATCATCCGCCGGGCGAATCGTTGGATTGCCCACCTGGAGAACCGTCTGGCCTACGAACGCGCCATGCTCGATGAATCGGGTGGGATTGCAACCGACAGGGTGAAGCCCGAGAAGGGCGGGGCGTGTCGCTGTTGGGCCTCGCCAGGGCATGGGCGGGGTTGGTCGATCATTCAGAAGGTGAACCGTGTCAGCGTGACGGTTCTCGACAACTGGGGCAACGGCGGGAAGAACTTCTCCCGTACCATTCCGTTCGACCAACTCAAAGCGGTCATGAGCAAGGCCGAGGTGGAAGCCAAGCGAGCAGCGGGACTCCTGACCGATTCGGCCAACGGTCTGGGATTCTTCCTTGCCGAGATGCCACCGGAACGGCCAGCGATCCACACCGAGCCGGATGAGCAGGGGAGCAAGTTTACAGCCCTCGCCGAGCAGTTACGCGAAGGGGTGAAGGTGGTGAGCGCTCCCAATCTCTTCCCCACCCCGCCCGAGATCGCCCGTCAAGTGGTGGAACTGGCCGAGGTAGAACCTGGACAGCGGGTGCTCGAACCATCAGCCGGAACGGGTTCGTTGCTCGACGCTCTCCCGGATACGCCGATCATCGCGGTGGAGATCAATCACCAACTGGCCGAGGCGCTGCAACGGCGGTTTACCGGTGTGGTCGTTCATCATGGCGACTTCCTCACGATGAACGGGGAGCTTGGCCAGTTCGACCGGGTTCTGATGAACCCACCATTCAGCCACGGAAGCGACCTCGAACACATCCGCCACGCTTTCGCCAAGCTGAAGCCAGGAGGTCGATTGGTGGCGATCTGTGCGGCCGGGCCGAGGCAGCGGGAGGAGTTGGGGGAAGTCTGTTCGGCCTGGATCGACCTTCCACGCGGTTCGTTCAAGGAGCAGGGAACGAACGTGAACGCGGCGATTGTGGTTCTCGACAACTGACCGCCCACGCGATGTAGCTTCCAAAACCGCCCCGGAAATGAGCCGGGGCGATGGTGAGCGGGAAGCCCGTCGGTCGGGGGTTCGGTCAACCGATCTCGGCCGCGACCTTCGCCGCCAGAGTGTGGTTCCGCTCAGCATATACCTGGGTCACATCGGCCCGGGAGTGGCCGAGGAGTACCTGGGCGGCTTCCAATCCGAAGCGTCTACGGATCTCCGACGCGAACGTGTGGCGGAGTTGGTTCGGGTGCCAGTGCGGGACTCCTGCCTTCTCAGCGGCCTTCTCGACCGCGTGACCATAGCTCTCGGGGTTGTAGCGATCGCCCGGCTTCCGCTTCGGATTCTTCACCTTGCGGTTTTTCTGCGATGGTTGCACCTTGCTCTTGCGGTTCGCCCGCACAGATCGATACCACTCCTCACGACCTTCCTTTGGACTGAACAGTGGGGCAGTTGGATCAATCACACACCCGGCGACAAATACTATCGGCCGGGCCAAGTCGCGGAGCAGAACTACATCCCGCTCGCGATTGGCTTCCTGGTACGCATCCGCGGCAACAAGCCGGGCCGTCCGATCCATAAGGTCGATCTTCTCGAAACCTTCGGGTGGTGGATGGTCGCCGATTAGGAATGCCACCAGCACGGCCTGTGCCTTCGGGCCAAGTGGGATCACCCGTTCCTTGCCGTGGTGTGTGGTCTTGTGTTGTGAGAGTCGGTAGTGCCAGAGATCGCCAGTTCGGTCGATCTCACCCACCGTCAGGTTACAGACCTCACCCGGTCGCATCCCTGTGAGTTGTTGCAACTCCACCATTGCCCGATGGGGACGGTTCAGGAGCGGCAGCGTAGCCGCAACGTGAACCAGATCAACCGGTAGAACTGGCTTACTCTCCCGGGCTTCGGTACGGCCTTTCCGTAGTCCGGTCAGAGTGCGGAGGACTTGGTGGGTGATGACCGGAACCAGTTCCTCCGATGCGGCCCACTTGAACACACGCCTCACCCTATCGACTCGGTGGTTGACGAGACTCCGGCACAATCCCGCCCCAATCATCTTCTGTCGAACCGCAGCGAGTGCCCTGGGACCAAACTCGACTGCGGGAGTGTGCCCGTACAACTCTCGCACCGGGGTTATTGAGTGTTTGAGTTCCTTCACCTCGGTAGTCGGCGTGCCGTCCGGGTTCTGGTAGTGAGTCATTGCCCACCGCATGAACGCTAACAGCACTTCGTTCACGGTGAGGTCGGAAGCAGCGGCACGAGGAACCACAGCGGTCGGACCACTCACTTGGAGTTCCGCCAGAACCCGCCGATACTCGTTGTGACTCTCGGGCGAGTCGTACTGACCGAGGTACACGACTCTCCGACCGCCTACCCCATTGGGGAGGCGGATGTAAGCCTGATTGGTGGGTTTGTGGTGCAAGTAAGACGGAACGGACTTTTTGCTTCGCGGCATAGGGCACCGGGATATGGCGTAGGACTACGCCACTTCCAGACGCTTCCAACCGCACCCGAGAACGTCTCGGGGTAAGCTTAAAATGCTTCGGCCGAAGGGGTTTACGTCAAGTGCGCCCGGAGGGACTCGAACCCTCGACCAAGCGCTTAAAAGGCGCTTGCTCTACCACCTGAGCTACAGGCGCATGCGGAAGAAAAAACACTTTCGCCACGGTTATGTTAGCGGGCCGGCTCCAGATTTCCAGTGACCGCGATGGTTCAGCAACACAGCCGCCACACAATCCCACAACTGCATCGAACCTTCTGCGATGGGTTACTTCATTTCCAGCGTAAACTCCGGGTTGCCGGTTGCATCCATACCCCGGATCAGCCGGAACGATTTGCCGAACGCCGCGGACTTCACCCAGCCGTTTTGTTGCTTGATCGCGGTGTATCGCTTCGGTCCACGCTTGTAAATGTGGAACTCAATCTCATCGCCTCGGGCATCCACCAACCAGTATTCGAGAATACCCGCCTCGTAGTACGCCTCGAACAGCGTTTGATTGTCCTTCTTCTCGGAGCTGTCGCTCACGACTTCAAGCACCATGTCCGGACTCCCAAGGAGTTCAACGAATCCGCCCTCTTTCCCTTCAACCAGTGTTACGCGGCCACCGGTGAGAGCGTCTCTCGATACGAACACAGCATGGGGTTTCCAGACAAATCCGCAGCTTCGTTCGTCACAAGCACACCATCCACGAGATATATCCCGAGCTTTTCAGTCTTGGTAACGCCGGCGAGGACACGGGTAATCTCCGTCTTGACTGCAACGTGCGTGAAAATCTGCTGCTTCCCCATCTCGATCCAGACTTCGCCTCGGTAAAAGAATACCTTTGCGTTCTCTGGCAAATCGTTGTTCCCGGCCCATTCCCGAAACGCGGAGATGCTGGTGATCACCTGCTGGGGAACGGTGACGGATGGATGGGTATCGATGGTAAACGTGACGGACATGGTTTCTCCGGTCGACTGAGCAGTGAGAGGATTGTATCGCATTCTGGGCTCAGTCGTCAGCATTGGTTTCGCCTGTGCTCGTCGAGTCCGGCTCCTCCGCCAACTTCACCCCACGCCTGACAAGAGCCTGACGGAGCAGATACTCAATCTGCCCGTTCAGGCTCCGCAAATCCTCCTCGGCCCATCGCTGGATTGCAGCGAGCACTCGGGGATCTACGCGCAACAAGAACGGCTTCACTTCCTTCCGCGCCATTCCGTCTCCCATCGGCGAATCACAGGCCAAATCACTTCCCAAAGGATTGCTTCAGGAACGCTGCGAGTTCATCCACCAGTTTCGGATGCAAGGGGATTGATGGGTCGCTGTATAAGGGCAATTGCTCCAACTTCCCGGGTTTCTCGGTTCGCTTGAGGACGTGGTTCATCTGGTCGAACACAATGTGCTTGATTCCCGGCTTCGCCGCGGCCAATCGATTTCCATCTTCGACCGGAACCTGGATGTCGGTCGTTCCGCTGATGACCAGCACTGGCCCATCGAGTTTGGCAAGAATAGCCGCGGGATCCTGCTTGAATTCCGAGATCAGATACGGCTGGACGCTCGGTCGGAACAAGCCTTTGAGGGAGGATGGCATCTCCTTTTCCGGCACCTCGTGCCCGGCCGCCAGTTCCGTCATGATCTTGTCGGCCGCCTCATAGAGATCCTTGGACAGAGCGGGTTTCAGTTGCGCCCGGAGGACATCCTGAATGGGTCGAGCAAGCCCGCACAGACTCACAATCGCATCCACTTTTTCCTTCTTCGCGGCCAGGAACACAATCAGCGATCCCTCGCTGTGACCGATGATTCCGATCTTCGTGAATCGTGGATCTTTCCGGAGGTGGGCAATCCACTCCGCGGCATCATCGGCATACGTTTCCACCCGCAAGTCCTGCTCTTTCCCCATCGCCTTGGCACTCGCGGCGATACCCCGCTTGTCGATCCGAAGGGCTGCGATTCCACGGCTCGCGAGAGCCCGACCAAGCATTTTGAGGCTGTCGTTTCGGAGAACCTGAAGTGGGGAGAGATGGCTATTCCCATCCCGATCGGTTGGACCGGACCCAGGATGAATCAACACGAGCGGCCACGGTCCTGTGCCTGATGGCAGATCGATGCTGCCATAAAGCGTGCCAGTATCGGTCTTGAGTTCCACAAACTCCCCGACCATTCGGGGTGGGGGAGCGGATTCGGCAGGAACCCTGGGAGCAGAGTTTGCCACAAGAGCAAGGAACAGGAGTTCGGCCACGGTTTCTCCTTCCTAACTGTGATGGGGAATGATCGCGCACCGCCCAGAAACCATCTCTACCAGCCGCGCAAGATTCAGTTATAAAGCGTGCCGGCGTTAATGACAGGTTGGGGAACAGTGTGCCCGCACAACACCACGAGCAGGTTACTCACCATCGCAGCACGGCGCTCGGGGTCGAGATCGAGAATGTGCTTCTCGCTGAGCATCTGGAGAGCATGTTCGACCATCCCCACCGCTCCCGTCACAATCAGACTCCGGGCGGCGATAATTGCCCCAGCCTGTTGCCGCTGAAGCATAGCCGCGGCGATTTCCGGGGCGTAGGCCAGGTAGCTGATCCGCGCTTCCTGCACCTCGACTCCCGCCTGACGCATTCGCTCTTGTAAGTCGTTCTTCAATTGACCCGCCACTTCCTCAATGTGGCTGCGAAGAGAGTGCGAATCCGTATCCGGAGCATCGTAGCTATACCGGCTCGCAAGGTTCCGCAGAGCGGCATCCGCCTGAATCTTCACGAACTCCTCGTAGTTATCCATCTGGAAAACGGCGTCCGCGGGGGTTATCACTTTCCACACCACCACCGCGGCAATTTCGAT
>DASZJS010000687.1:0-6269 GCA_035947935.1 Gemmata sp.
ACCCGTCCCTGGCCCTTCCGGATCCCCACTCATTCCACCCGCAGGAATACCGCAGCCGACCCTTCCGGGGCTTCCCCGTCCGACCCCGCCCCCGATGCCGGGATCTTCTCCGTAAGATACTGGGACGAAGGCCACCCACCGGATCACGAAGCACCTTGTTCAGGCCGCGACACCTTGGATCGCCCACTACTTCAGCCACTTCTCGAACCACGCGAGCATTTCCTTGCGCATCTCGGGCGTGTAGGTGTGTCCGATATCGGGATATCGGATGCTCTTGAACCTCTCGCCAGCCGCAACTGCCTTGTAGAGCCCACCTGCCTTCTCTTCGATCACCGTGATCCCATCTGCCGGGCTGCCTGCATCCAGGTCGCCCGTCAGAAACAATACTGGGCGCGGAGCTATCAGCGACACAACCGCCTCCGTGTCGAAATGCTTCAACAGGCCATTCACGAAGTAGTACGTCCCATGCTGCCGCAACTGGCCGTGCTTGAGCAGATTCTCGTAGCGTGTCAGACAGGCGACCCCGACAACCGAGGCAATGCGATCATCCACCGCGGCCAGCCACCAGCTTCGGGTGCTGCCCATGCTCATGCCCGTTGCACCGATTCGCTTCACATCCACCTCCGGCCGGGTGCAGAGATAGTCGAGCGCAATCTGATCGTCGCGGACGAACATCCCCCAGAGCGTTCGACCAAACCACAGATGATACTTGTGGAGACTATCCATTTGCTCGCGCGTTAATTCGCGACTGCCTGCCGGTCCCTGCCCCGCGCGATCTCCGTACCACGCGGCATCGGGCGCAAACACCACCCAGCCGCGTTTCACGAAGGTAAGCCCAAGCGGTTCTTCGCCGCCGTTTGTGTTCGGTTGCAGGAGTTGTGTGTGATCGTAACTCGATGAGTGCAACCAGAGAATCGTTGGGGCCGGTGCCTTTAGGTTATCTGGAATCAGCAGCATCGCGGACATCACGCCATCGACACCGTTATCGATTCGCAGACGTTCGACCCGGAAGCCGGGACGGATTTCTGCCGAGACAAGTTGAGCGATGGGTTTGGTGGGGCGGGGCGGGAGATCGCCAAGCGATGCCAACACTTTCGCTTTCACATCCGGGCGAGCCTGTTCCCAGGCCCGTGCGCTGAGTGGAAGCGGGAACTCTGGCACCTTCATGTTCTTGAACGCTGGGGGAATGAGTTGGTCGCCTGCGGCCTCGGCAGCCCGATACGCCTTAACCGCATCCGGGCCACTGGCTGGTGGCTTCAAGATCGTCGGGGTGAGGAGCTTGAGTTGTCGCTTGATGCAATCGGTTACGGCATCGGCCAGTCGTTCATACCCTGCGGCCGTGTAGTGCGTGCCATCTGGACCGAGCATCTTGGCCGGGTCGCCATCCTGAACGATGCGATAGAGATCATCGACAGGAACATCCAGTTTGAGCATGATCTCCACTGCCTGCTCGTTGTACGCCTTCACATCCGCATCAAAGCGGTCGAAATCGCCTTTCCTTGCGGCGTGTAGCTTATCGATAATCGGTGTCGTGGTCGCGAAGATCACCCGCGGTGTTTCTTTCGTCCCGCGTTTCAGGCGTTCCACTATTGCCTTGAGATTCCTCTCGTATTCATCGGGTCGAACCTGGAAGTTGTTCGTGTTCTTGTCGACTTTCAGGTCGTGGAGTCCACAGTTGATGTGAGCGATCGCCGCTTTCCCATCCTCAAGCCACTTGTCGAGCATTTTGAGTGTATACGTCGTATCCGCGCCGTTCTCTTTTGGATCGATCACCTCGGCGATGCCTGCGAGCCTCTTGGCAACGAGCGGGGCGTATCCCATCCGAATCGAATCTCCCAGGAGCAGCACCTTGGGGAGATCGGGCTTCGGTTGCGCGGGCTGTTGTTGGCCGTGCGCGAACGTCGGCAGGAGGAGCAAAACGGAGGAGAGGAGCAGACGCATGGCGGCACCATTCGGAAATGTGTAGAACGGAACCATCCCGGTCGTCATGCCGAATCACTCCAGATTCATTCGACCAGGAGTCTATTGTTCACAATCATCGGGTACCCGCCATGCGATATCAACACCTCGCGGTTGCGGTTCTGGTTGTCGGGGGGTCGGCAATGACGGCGGTTTCAGATGAGGGGATGTGGTTGCTGAACAACCCACCCAAACATCAGCTCAAAGAGAAATACGGTTTCGACCTCACCGATGAGTGGGTGAAACGAGCGATGCTGGCCTCCGTCCGGCTCAACAGCGGCGGATCGGGTGGGTTCGTTTCACCCGAGGGCTTGCTCGTCACCAACCACCACGTTGCTGCGGATTCCGTGCAGAAACTCAGCAAGCCGGGACTCGACCTCTATAGCGATGGCTTCTACGCGCCAACCCGGAACGAGGAACTCAAGTGCCCGGACCAGGAAATCAACGTCCTCCAGGAGATCGTTGATGTAACTCGGGAGGTGAATGAGGCCGTTACCCCCAAGATGACCGCTGCCCAGGCATTCGCGGCCCGACGAGCCGTGATGTCCCGGATCGAGAAGGAATCGCTCGACAAAACTGGGCTTCGATCCGATGTCGTCACACTCTATAACGGCGGCGTTTACCACCTCTATCGCTACAAGAAGTATACCGATGTCCGGCTGGTGTTCTCGCCCGAGAAAGCCATTGCTTCGTTCGGTGGGGATGTCGATAACTTCGAGTTCCCCCGCATGAACCTCGATGTGGCGTTCTTCCGGGCTTACGAGAACGGTGAGCCTGCCAAAACGCCGCATTTCTTCAAGTGGAGCGAAACAGGGCCGAAAGAAAACGATCTGGTGTTCGTCACCGGCCATCCCGGAACGACACAGCGGCTCGAAACGCTTGCCAAGCTGAAGCATCGCCGCGATGTGACGCTGCCTTACACGCTCTATCGTCTGCGAACTCTCGAAGCCGCTCTCACGCAGTACAGCGAGCAAAGCCCCGAAAAGCGGCGACAGGCGGCAACCGACCTGCACCGCGCCGCCAACTCTCGCAAGGCATTCAGCGGACAACTCCAGGGATTGCTCGACCCGAAGATTCTGGAGCAGAAGGCCGAGAGCGATCTGAAGCTAATGCGTGCGAATTGGCCCAAGGGACAACCGGAGCCATCACCGGATCATCTGCCAGCATCTCTGTCGGAACCCTGGAGTACCATTGCGGAAATCCAGGCCAAGCTCGCCCCGTTTGAGAAAGAGTATGGCTTGCTGGAAACCGGGCAGGCCTTCTTTACCGATCTCTTTCCGGTTGCTCGCCATTGCCTCCGAATGGCCGAGGAGTTGCCGAAGAAATCAGCCGACCGGCTCCGCGAATACCGCGACTCGAATCTCGAATCGCTCAAGTTCCAGCTTTACAGTCCGGCTCCGATCTATCCGGAGCTGGAACGCACCAAGTTGACCGCCTCACTCACGTTCCTGGCCGAGAATCTCGGCGGCGAACACCCCACCGTGAAACTCGTGCTGGCTGGCAAGAATCCGGCAGGACGAGCGGACGAACTCATCGGCGGAACGAAATTGGCCGATCCCGCCGAACGCAAGCGACTGGTTGAAGGTGGTCGGGAGGCAATCGAAGCGAGCAAAGATCCGCTGATCCTGTTGGCAAGAGCTGTCGATGCCGAATCGCGTCGGCTCCGCACGCTCTACGAGACGACGATCGAGGAACCGGAACGTCAGGCTTACGCCACGCTGGCGAACATGCGGTTCAAGGCCTATGGCGATGCCGTCGCGCCGGATGCGACATTCACCCTGCGTCTGGCGTTTGGTGTGGTGCGGGGTTACGAAGTTGGCGGCGAACAACTGCCTTTCCACACCACGTTTGGCGAGGCGTTCGAGAAGTCGGTTGCTCTGGGTGGAAAAGAACCGTTCGACCTACCGAAACGATGGTTGGATGGGAAGGCGAAGCTCGATCTCTCGACACCGTTCAACTTCGTCTCGACCGCCGACACAATTGGAGGCAATTCGGGCAGTCCGGTGTTGAACCGTGCCGGTGAGTTGGTGGGCATCAACTTCGACCGGAACCGACACGGCCTGGTTCGGAACTTCGTCTACACGGACGTGCAGGCCCGCCACATCGCCGTTCACTCGCGGTCAGTATTGGAGGCATTGCGGAAGTTATACCCCGCTGAGGCGCTTGTGAAGGAATTGACGGAGAAGTGAGGCTGACAACAATTCCAATGGCCGGTGAATCTGTGTCTTTCGTGACAGGACATTTCCCGGTTGCAATAATTGTCTACCTGCCGGAAGATGACTTCACGAGTGATTGTCTGTGCGGTTTGACAGACTCATGAGGGTGTCGTGGATGGCAGTTCCTACGTCGATACGAGCGATGCGGCTGCTCGATGGCCGACACCCCACTCACCCATTCATCCAGGCAGAAGTGATTCGAGACTATCCCGCCATTGAGCTTGCAGGAGTAGAAACCCACTGGGCGAACGCTCGCGAGCAGGCTGCGGTTGCTCGTGTGGTCGCTGGCTTGAATCCGTTGGAGCACTCACATTGGGATTGGCGCAACAAGATCGAAAGCGTAGAAATTGGCCGGCACATGTTGGTGGCTATTGAGTGTGAAAATGATGTGCAAGGGATCATGGCAATTTCGAGAATCCCGCGACCGGCTCAACGCAGAGATGGATCGGTCATCTACGTGGATTACCTGGAATCAGCCCCGTGGAATCTTAAACAAACCGCCACTGCCCCTCGATTCATTGGTGTTGGCACAGCTCTGATTAGCGAAGCGATTCGGATCAGTGTGGAAACGGGACTTGGTGGCCGGGTGGGCCTCCATTCACTCCCACAAGCAGAAGGATTTTACTCACAACGATGCCGGATGACACGGGTGGGTATTGATTCCACCTACTATGACTTGACCTATTACGAGTATGCCGACCAGCAGGCAACCACTTGGCTGACTGCGATTGGAGAATCCCTATGACCAATACGTCCCCCGAAGATCTTTACCGAAAAGCTCTGGAAGCAGAGGGTGGGGAGTCTGTGTCAGCAGGGGCACGAGTTTCGCATGTCAAATCAGCTATCGAATCAGGCCGCACCTTGTACGTGAACCTCTCGGCAGTACCTGCCGAAAAGCGTCCTGCACTGATCGCAGAGATCAACGAAATAATCAAACGGGCAGAAATCGTTCCACAGCCACTCATCGACAATTCCAAGACCCAGACGCCAAACTCAGCCAGTTGATGTGACAAAGTAGCCTGTAACTGTCGTCGCCAACCCCATCCCTTGAACTTGCGGTCAATCCGTCATCCTGACACGATGCTCTGATGCACTCACGGAGCATTTCATGCCTGCTTCCACAGCCAGGAAGATCAAGTTCGCTACACTCGCCGATGTGCAGGAGCGGATCGGGCACGTTCCAGAGTCCCGCATTCTGGCCTTTCCTGCTCCCGGCACCGCAACCGTTCAGGATCTGCTCGATAGCTCAATTACCCAAGGCCGACCGTGCGAACTCGTTGATGGAATCCTTGTGGAGAAAGCAATGGGCTTCCGTTCCGGGTGCATAGCATTCTGGATAGGTCATCTCATTGCCTGCTTTCTGGATCAAAACAACCTTGGCGCTGTGGCCGGGTCACAAGGTCCAATCCGATTCAAACTCGATCTGGTTCGTGTGCCTGATGTGTCTTTCATCCGCTGGGATAGCGTTGAAGATACGGATGAGATTGAGAACCCGGCCGGTGCGTTTCTGGAAGTACCGCCCGATCTGGCGGTCGAAGTTCTGAGTCCGGGGAACACTCGCCGGGAGATGGAGATCAAGCTCGCCGAGTATGCCAAGGCCGGAGTGAAGCTCGTGTGGTACGTCGATCCCGAGCGAATGGAAGTGGAGGTCTATCCCAGGGGAAACGCCAAACGCAAGAAAACGCTTGGGGTTGAAGGAACACTCGATGGCGGCGATGTCCTGCCCGGCTTCACGCTGCCAGTTGCGAAAATCTTCGAGAAGCGCGCTCCCGCCAAGAAGCCCGGAAAGAAAGGGAAAAAGTGAGGGGGTGATGTCACGTCAGGAGTCAGGAGTAAGCTGCGCTGCGAATATGCGGTTCAAATCCCTCATCATGGCTTGCTCGATAACCGCCATCCGACCACGGCTCGGAACATGTCACATTGCGGCCTTGTGGCGGTCAGACAGTCCAAATCACGAGTTTGTTTATGATTGAAGTGATTATTTCTGCCGATGGTCGTGTTCCAAAAGGCCGAAAAAACCTGACAGAACCTGACAAAACCCGACAGCGGCCGTGATTGAGTCTGCGATTGCGGGAAAAACGCTTTGTTACATTG
>DASZJS010000688.1:0-4240 GCA_035947935.1 Gemmata sp.
CTGCCACAACTGGTTTGGACCACCAAGCCGGACGGCTTCATGGACTACGGTAGCGCGCAGATTGTGCAGTACATGGGCCGCCCGGAAAGCGAGTTGTTGGGCTGGGGCTGGCTGGAGATGCTGCATCCAGATGACCAGGAACGCACTCGGCAAGCCTGGCGAGCCGCCATCGAGGGGCAAAGCGCCTACGAGATCGAGCACCGCTTCTGCCGCTTCGACGGTATCTATCGCTGGTTCAAGACTCGGGGCGTGGCGATCCGGGACAGTGAGGACAATGTTTGCAAATGGTTCGGCACCTGTACCGACATTACCACGGAAAAGCAACTCGAAGTGGAACTCCGTCAGGCCAACGAACGCCTGGAGCTGGCGGTGCGCGGCTCGAACCTGGCCATTTGGGAGGTCGAAATATCAGACGGCATCATCGAAAATGGCCGTGTCACTCTGATTAACGCCTGGGAGTCGCTCGGTTACGACCCCGCCGAAGCTCCGACCGACTTTGCCGGGGTGTTTGCCCTCGCGGTGCATCCGGAGGATCGGGCCCGGGTCGGCCGTGCGATTCAGGCTAGCCTGGCCGGCGAAAATCGAGACTTCGAGGCCGAGTATCGCATCCCGCACAAAGACGGCTCGGAGCACTGGCATCTTACGCGCGGAACTGTTTTGCGCGACCCGAACGGAAAACCCATTCGATTTATCGGCAGCCGAGTCGATATCACCGATCTCAAACGGGCTGAGGAAGCGCTTCGCGAGAGCGAGCAGAGGTTTCGTACGTTTGTAGACCATGCCACGGATGCGTTCTTTCTGTTCGACGACGAAAACGTAGTACTCGACGTGAACCGTCAAGCCTGCCTGAGCTTGGGGTACGCGCGGGACGAGTTGCTCGGGACGTCACCGATCCACTTCGACCCTGATGTCACCCCAGCCGTCCTCCAGGATATCAAGCGCAAGCTTGACGGCGGCGAACTGATAGCGTTCGAGTCCCGTCACCGGCGCAAGGACGGGACCATCTTCCCGGTCGAAGTCCGGGGGCGGGCATTCTGGGAAGGTGGCCACCGCTTCTTCGTGTCCCTGGCGCGGGACATTACTGAGCGCAAGCACGCCGTGGAGGCGTTTCGCGAGAGCGAGCAACGCTGGCGGAACCTGACGGAGGCGCTGCCGCAATTGGTTTGGACAGCCCTGCCCGACGGCACTTGTGATTACTTCAGCACGCAGTGGACGCAACACACGGGCATCCCCGAGAGCGCACTGCTCGGCTGGGCTTGGCTGGAGACGCTGCATCCGGACGACCGGGAACCAACCCGGCGATTCTGGATGGACTCGGTGGCAGGACGCGGTGTTTATGACGTGGAATACCGCGTCCGCCGCTCAGACGGAGCATATCGCTGGTTCAAGACGCGAGGAACGCCAATCCTGAACGGCGAGGGTGAAATTGTCAAATGGTTCGGTACGTGCACGGACATTACCGACGGCAAAGTGGCCGAGCAGCAATTGCGCATCGCGAAAGAGGCGGAAGCCGAGCGCGCCCGGCTCGCTGAATTGGGCCGCGACGTTGGTATTGCCCAGAGCCAGGGCGACACGCTTCGCGGATTGCTACAGCCCTGTGCCGAAGCTATGGTGCGTTACCTGGACGTGGCATTCGCACGCATTTGGTGTCTCCCGCCCGGCAAGGACGTCCTGGAATTGCAAGCCAGCGCGGGAATGTACACGCATCTCAATGGCCGCCATGCACACATCACACTCGGCCAGTTCAAAATCGGCCAGATTGCCCAGCATCGTCGGCCGCTGTTGACCAACGAGGTCGCCAACGATCCTCGCATCAGTGACCCGGAGTGGGCTCGGCGGGAGGGCCTGGTCGCTTTTGCAGGCTACCCTCTCGTTGTCCAGGATCGCTTGCTCGGGGTGCTTGGAATATTCTCTCGGAGGCCCTTGTCGGAGGCCGTGCTTCAGACACTGGGATCGGTGTCTGGGGTGATCGCTCTTGGCATTGAGCGCAAGCAGCAAGAAGTCGAGTTGCGGAGGGCGAAGGAAGCAGCGGAGGCGGCCAACCATGCGAAGGACGAGTTCCTGGCCAATGTCAGTCACGAGATCCGTACACCCATGAATGCCATCCTCGGCATGACCGAGTTGACCCTCGACACGTCGCTGACCGACGACCAACGACAATCTCTGAAAACCGTCAAGGCCGCGGCCGATAACCTGCTGGGCATCATCAACGATCTGCTCGACTTCTCCAAGATTGAAGCCGGTAAGCTGGAACTTGAGCCAGCCGACTTCTCCTTGCGGTCGGCTCTGCGCGACACCCTTCGCGTGCTGGCCATTCGGGCGCACAAGAAGGGGCTGGAGCTGGTCAACCAGGTGCAACCCGAGGTGCCCGACGCCCTCGTGGGAGATGCCGGGCGACTGCGACAGGTTTTGCTCAACCTGGTCGGCAACGCCATCAAGTTCACGGAAGAGGGCGAGGTGGTCGTCCGGCTGGAAGTGGCCGGCGATCCCACGCGGGAAGAGGTATGCGTGCGTTTCGCGGTGAGCGATACGGGGATAGGCATACCGCCCGACAAACAGGAGAAAATCTTCCGTGCCTTCGAGCAGGAGGACACCTCGACCACGCGGAAATACGGCGGCACCGGACTGGGCCTGTCGATTGCTGCTCGACTGGTAGCCCTCATGGGAGGCAAGATCACTGTTGACAGCGAGCCGGGCCGGGGCAGTACCTTCGCTTTCACGGCAAGTTTCCGGCGCCAGTCGCACGCCGTGGAGAAGACTGTTGCGCTGCCGCCAGTCCTTCACCGGGATCTTCAGGTACTCGTGGTGGATGACAACGCCACCAACCGCCACATCCTGGACGAATGGCTGCGTGGCTGGCAGATGGAACCCGTGGCGGTGGGCGATGGAGTGGCAGCGATGGATACTCTCTGGGCCGCCGTCGCTCTGGGACAGCCCTACCCACTGATGCTGCTTGACTCGCGCATGCCCGACACGGATGGCCTGGTATTGGCTGCCCGGATCCGAGAGCGCGCCGAGTTATCCGCCACCCGGATTATCTTGCTCACCTCGGGGGATCGGCCCGGCGACCCGGCTCGATCCAGGGAACTGCGGATTGACGCTCACCTGCTAAAGCCGGTCCAACAGGATGAACTGCTCGAAACTATCTACCGGGTGATGAGCCGCGTCTCAAAAGACAAGGAGACGAAGTGCGACTCTCCCTCAGTCTGCCTGTCTCCCCCACTCCCTTACTCGTTGTCTCCTTGCAGGCCACTACGCATCCTGGTCGCCGAAGACAACGAGTTCAACGCCCAGCTCATGGAACTGCAACTCGTTCGTCGCGGCCACATGGTCCGGATTGCGGAAAACGGGAAGCAGGCTCTGACCCTGGCGGTGGAAGGTGATTTCGATCTGCTACTCCTGGATCTCCACATGCCGGAACTGGATGGATTACAGGTGATCCGCGCTATCCGTGAGCGGGAGGCGGCTGTGGGCGGACACTTGCCGGTGATTGCCCTGACCGCTCGCTCCCGGGCTGAAGATCGCGAGCGGTGCCTGGCGGCCGGAATGGATGACTTCCTGACCAAGCCAGTCCGGATGCCGGACCTGCTTACAGTGATGGACAAGGTAACCCAGTGCAACAAGCCACCGGACACAGCCGATCTTATTTTGACCCCTTCAGTGATCTCGGCGGCCTGCGAGAACGACTCCGCGTTGCTCAAGAAGCTTTGCGGGTGGTTCCGGGATCGGGTGCCGGGACACCTTGCGACTCTAGCTGCCGCGCTCTCGGTGGGTGACCTTGGGGTGGTACGGGAAGCCGCTCACAAACTCGCCGGAATGGTCGCTGTATTCTCAACCCCAGCCGGGGAACTCGCATCAGGCGTGGAAGACCGGGCAGCGGCCGGGGAACTCACAGCTGCATCCGAACTCTCTGCCCGACTTGAAACGGCAGTCTCTTCGCTGCTCCGGCTCACCGACGACCTGAGTCTGGAACGACTCCAAGCCCTGCTCGCTGAGGAACGACCCGAAGGATGACACAAAATCAGCCAGTCTGACACGTTGCTGACCTCATAGG
Organism: Gemmata sp.; assembly: GCA_035947935.1. Lineage (GTDB taxonomy): Bacteria > Planctomycetota > Planctomycetia > Gemmatales > Gemmataceae > Gemmata. The sequence continues at coordinate 4,055 of DASZJS010000688.1, forward strand.
TCCGCGTAGATCATTTCCATTCGGCTTGTTGGCTCTTGGCACAGTGGTTGCTTATCGCTAGCGAGGCAATCACAAGTACCCGTTTCAGGAGCCGAAAATGAGCAGACCCAGAGCCACAAATGTCGTTTCAAGGGCGACGCCGTTGACGGGACAACACGCCCATGAGATTCAGGCATTTGGGTCGGT
>DASZJS010000689.1:0-6161 GCA_035947935.1 Gemmata sp.
CGGATTGTCCTTTAACTGAACGATACCCTCATTGGAAAAGGTGATATCGATCAGGTTTGTGAGATCGGGCAGATCTGGTGCCCAGATCACCGCCCCATTGAGCTGAACGTGCAGCGTTCCAGTTTTATCAACCACGACATCGGGATACGTGGGCTGCACCGGCAGCGGTTTGGGCGGTTGCGCTCCCACGGGTAAGGGTTGTTGTCCGCGGGTAACTGCCGCACCAAGTCCAGCGACCAGAATCGCGCCCCAAAATAGGGACCGCCGTGTAAATCGTTTTGGGTGCATCCTTTCACCTCTCCTCGCAATAAGGGCGGGTCAGCCCGCCCGGCTGCTCTCGGGTTCAAATCGGTCGGAGCAACGGTGCCCCGATCGAGTTTTTTCACAAGGATCAGCATCGTGCCAATCCTTGCTGGAAATGTCTCCGGTTGATCTCGCCACCAACCAGAGACTGAGCGAACAAATCAATCGACCTTCCGGGCACCAGTCTCCGGCGACTTGTCGGGTGTCGCCGGTGTTGCCGGAGCGTCTGGCGCAGCCGGCTGCTTCGGATCGCGGGCGGCCTCCTCGGGACTCAACACGTACTTGAGCCTCCATTCGCCCGGCTTGAACTCTTCGTAACGATGGATCATCGTCCCACTCGCGGTGTGGAAAGCCACATCGTGTGTGCGCTTCGCCACGACCACAGGCTTGGGCTTCGGCTCCACCGGCGGTTCTGGTTTCGGCTCCTTCGGGTCGCTAAATGGATCGCGTGGAGCAGCCTTGGATGTCGCCGGTCCGATCATCCCCTTGATCACCAACTGTTCCTTAACGATGCCCGTTTTGAAAACCTGTCCGAGGTATGGCGTCAGATCTGGATAGGCCTGTAATACCTCGAAAGTTTCCTTGGGTATTTCCTTCTCCGTGAATGACTGGGCAATCAGATCCTTGGTGATCTCGGTGTTCGCTGCGATATCGGCAGTCGCCTTCAATACCTTCACCATCTCAGCCTTGGGTGCAGCGGGAGGTGATACTGTTACTTCCCCCTGCACTGGCGGTACGGTTACGGGTGGAGGAACAGTCTCAGGAGTGATCCCATCCCCCCTCCCTTCCGATGGCATAATGCCGCCGGGCGAGTCATCCTGGAGAAGTTTCATGACCCTTTTGAGGTCGTACTTCGGATCGAGCGGTTTGTTGGGATGCCGCAAAAGCAGTTCCAAGTTACAACCCCGTTGCTTGGCCATCTGGAGGAGCATCGCTTGCTCCTGGGTCACCGCTAACGACACAGAACTCATGTTGGGGAATGTTCCCCCCTTGGTGTCGTACGAGGTGTGTTGATCGACCGCGAGAATGTGCATATCGACGAGGAGTGGGAAGGCATTCAGCGTGTTTCTGATTTTCAAGACGGCCAGGACATCCACTTTTGAACCTGGCCCAATGAAACCTGCCGCAGCGTGCCCTGGCGAAATCGGAAAGGAAACCATGTCCATTCCCTCAGGCAGAATGATGACTCCCCGGTTCGACAGTGCTGAGGGGTTGAATGTCTGGTCAGCAAGGACCGGTGCCGAGAGACGCTTTTCAAGCAGTTCGCTCTCATCGACGACGAACGTAGTGGGCAGGCTATCCTTGGCGACCTTCTTCCTAACGGTGAGCTTGGAAATATCGGCCTTGGACATCAGTGTTCCCACAGCCAGATCCTTGGCCGCGACCAAGACCTCAACCTCATCGGATTTCGGCCCTTTTGCGTTAATCTGCGTCGTCAGGAACGCGGCAACGAGCCCGCACCCGACCGCCACCACCATCAGGATCAGATTCTTTTGTTTCATGGTGCCACCCTCGGGATAATAAGACTCGTTTGCCAACGGCCAGGGCCGCGGTGGTGCGCCTCTTGAGGGGAGAGACGACCGGGGAATATCGCCACCGACACTTCGGTAGCGAACACCAGTCGATCACACGATCGGCTGGTCCAAGGACACGATGACGAAGGCGTGTCCTGGGGTTTTGGATAAAGTCAACCGTCGAGATCCCATACTGCGGAGCCGCGGATCGCCAAGCTTGGGGGTTTGGGTGGTTGGGGTGGTTATTTCATCCCCAACCTTAGCGGATTTACCCGGCTTGTGCGGTGTAGCGACCTTACTTCCCCGCGTTAAACTTCGACCCCCGGGGACCGGTTCCTTCAGTCTTTCCGTTTCTCGCGGACGTGCAGAGAATTCGCAGCTTGACTGTTCTATAGCTCATCCTGCATTTCCGGGCTGACGCGAACTACCGAAATTTTCCACCTGGGCTGAGCGATTTGATGGAAACAAGCCCAGGGGTTCTTGCGAGCATAACCCAAACCGCGCAATCGCTTTCTTGTGCGAAATCGCTCCAGCAAGAAATATCGTGCTGGACATTACTCCTATCAGGCGAGCAGAACGAGAATGGACCAGAGATACAGCAGGAAACCCACGCAAAGTGGGATGCCATATGGCAGCTTCACCCAGATCCGGCGACGATTCTGGGCACGCGTTGATGCCTGGGTGGTTTGACCCTTGGCAAAAAGCTGAAGGTCGGTGAAGATCTCGCCAACCATTGAGGCATTTTCGCGGAACCTTCGTCGCATGAGGATCATCACCAACCCGAATACTCCACCCGCAATGGCTCCGAACGCGAACGACCAGAAAATCACGCCAAGCGCGTTGAATGCGTTCATCCCGGCTGCCGCCGTTGTTAAACCGGCACCGAAATATGCCCCAACCCACGATCCAAAGCCCATTTGCATCTTCACATCACCTGCGCCAACGCCGCCGATTGCCAACATGGGTAGCAGCAGGAAACACCCTACGAATGTTCCGACTATGGCAAAGGCGATCCCACCTGTCCCAGAATCCGCCGGCACTCCGAGATCGTGAAGCAGGCCCAAAGCCCAACCACTCAACACAAGCGGGAGTGTAAGCCAGTTCGGAACTTTCAGCGCCCATCCATCGATGAATGCAGCCAGGATCATTCCCACACACACCACCACAAGCGGTCCCGCATTCAGGCCCACCGGTGAAACCGCGGCCCAAACCAGATGGGCAATAATCGCAGCAATAACCCAGAGAAGCGCCAGCAGGGGCATCCGCGACATTTGAAGCAAGAAGTCGCGATCGATCCCAAGCGCATCGTCCGTTGTCGCGGTAGCAGTCGGCGGAGCAAGCGTCGGGATATCGGTGGCCATCAGTCGTTACCTCGGGGATGGAATTCTCACTGGATTTCCAGTTCCAGTCGTCTTCAACCTTAGAGCAAGGAAATGAACTGAACTGGGGAAACGATTGAAGATTTCAGATGTTGCCACGAACCACGCAACAACACAAAAACCGAGCCACAAGTGGCTCGGCTTGCGAGGATTACAGCCATCGAACGCAGGCCGGGCTTTAATCGTTACATTAGGGGGCCGTGATGTTGGAGCCGACAAAGCTGAATGCTTGGTTGGCGTTGGAGCCAAGAGTTGTGATGGCAGCGATGCACACCACGATAATCAGGGACAACATCACCGCGTATTCAACGGCCGTTGGGCCGTCTTCCTTCTTCAGGAAGGAAAGCAGAGAGCGATAAATCTTTGTCACGACACACTTCTCCACAGGGGGTACTTTGGTAGACCTCATTGTTTACGCCTGGCGAGCTGATCCACGCTGAGGGTATCGCGGATCGGGCGGGATGATTCTCATCGAGCGTGTCCAAATCAGGCGACCTTGTCTCCCTCCCCGTCTCGACGGGGAAGGAAACGCTAAGTATTAGCCCTTGATGTTGGAACCGACGAAGCTGAAGGCTTGATTGGCATTGGAGCCAAGGGTGGTAATCGCGGCGATGCACACCACGATAATGAGGGACAACATCACGGCGTATTCAACGGCCGTGGGACCATCTTCATTCTTGATGAACGATACGAAGCTCTTGCACAGATTGCGCATGACGATCTCCAGTTGGTGGTTTGCGAACGAATCCCAGATTTCATTTGCCTGTTGGGTTCCCCGCCCGTCAGGCAGTTTCCGACTCTCCGGGGCACGACCCCGGCCGGCCGGTTAGCGGACCTTGACACCTTGTAAGGTCACATTGTTGTATGTACCGCTCGTTTTGGTACCGATGTTGGTGATTGCCGCTATAAGAATAGCGATGATCAGAGCAAGCATGACGGCATACTCAACGGCAGTCGGCCCGTCCTCCTTCTTGAGAAAGACGATGGCCGTGCGAACGAACCGGCCGAGCATGACTCCACTCCGTGAGGCGTGAGTCGGCGGGCTGACAGGATCAACCGCGGATAATAAGTCGCCCGCCCGAGCCCACGCACGCTTTAGGAGGGGGGAGGCGGACCAGGCGGCTTTCTCGGTTTGAGCTGGCTGCCCGGCGACCCGTTCACGTCAGAACCGTAGTTCGGTTGGTTGGACGAGTCAAATCGCCGGGAATGCGAATTCGTCCGATCCTACCGAGAAAGCCGACAGTATCGAATGCGTAACGTTAATCGATCAGAAGGATTTAAACTGTTCTGCACGAGCAACGAGAGAGGTCAGACGATTCTTTACATTCTCAATTGGGATTTGCAGTTGCTTCTTCGATAAACGCGCGAACCACCCAATAATTGAACACACCACTCCAGCCCGATCCAGCAGTCGGATGAACCCATCGTCAACATCGAAACCCGACCGGAATTGCCTGTATTTGTTGAGCCCCACCGCGATCAGTTGCTCATTCTCTCCAACCAGATCTCCAAGCAAACGCGCAAGATCGATTGCAGGCGAATCGACATCCATCGCACCGAAATCGATGATTCCCGTGACGTGTTCTCCAACGTAAAGAACGTGTTCCCCACGCAGATCGCGAATGCAGGGATGGAGCAACATGGGAACAGTTTTCCAGGGCCGTAGCGCTTGCAGAGCGAAAGGTGCAACTCTCTCAACAATCGCCGTCGCTTGCGAAACCAAGCCCATCAAACTGGGTCGGATGTCAGCTATTGTGAGGTCGGGGTTTGAAAGCCATTGCGCCAACACCTCAAGCCGCCGCATCACTCCGGGGCACGGCGTTCGCTGAGAAGACTGCGACCAGACTGCGTGCAGCTCGGCAACTGCTTTACAGGCATATTCCACTTCTGCTTGACTCGCCAGCGAATGCGGAACACCGGGGAGCCATTTCGTTACATCCCACACTCGATCCTCATCCTGAACAATGGTGTCCCCCTCGACGGTGTTCAGAACGGTTGGCACGAAGGGGAGATGTACTACCTGCCTTATCCAGGCGTGAATTTGAGCCAGACGGGCGGGTGTGGTTTGAGATGGCCAACGCTTCAGAGCAACCGCCGGCGTTCCATTCGCATCCTCGCCGCGCCACACATCCGCGCCACTGAAGCCACCCGTGACCGGAATCCAGTTCAACCCCGCGAGTGCAGGGCCATAACGCGAGAGGATGAACGGGGGGATGTTTCCGAGATGTGCGAGCCACATGAGCAGGTTTCACTTCGATTCAATCCGACCAGTCTGTTGGTCAGTCCGTCACTCGGCTGGCCGATCGGTGTGCTGTGCTGTTTTCGGCGTGGAGGTAATGAGATTGTGCAGAATGATATAGGTGCCGATAGCGGTTTCGACGATCACAGCCACTACCGCGAACCCACTACAGAAGTATATCACTGCCATAACGGAACCGACGACCAGAACAACACGTTTGGACCGCGCTGCGGCATTGGGGTTATAAACGTGGCGGACTGTCAACCACCCACTCAGAATCAGAAAGAGACTGCCGTAAACAAGAGATCCGAAGTTCATTGCAGTCGATTTCCAGCACGCCGTGAAGGCACTGCGATAGCGATGCTTCCTCCCGTCAACTTCAATGGGTCTGTGCAGTGGCTTTCGTCGGGATTTGAGGGACTGGAGCAGCCTTCCGAGCTGCTTTTTCGAGCGGGTCAGGGTAAACACCGAAGAACAGAGTTGCTCCGGCCAGTACCACAGATGCCAGCAGAGTTGGTAAGGCTCGCGAACCCGTGACAGGACGCAAGGGAGTTCGCAGGTACATCACTCCGATCGCGCGAAGGTAGTAAAACGCTCCAACGGCTGCGTTTATCGCCGCTATGACTGCAAGAAGTTGATAGAGATTCCGCATCGTCGGAGTGTCGCTGGGTGCTGAGAACGCACCAATGAAGAGGAGGAATTTCCCGACGAACCCGGCTGTGAGCG
>DASZJS010000690.1:0-4507 GCA_035947935.1 Gemmata sp.
ACGAGACCTACCAAAACGGCTCAGTCGGTGCGTTGTACGGCATCCTTGAGCCCAACAAAGAAGCCCAGATGAAGGCGGTCAAGCCTCCGGAACAGTGGAACACCTACGACATCACGTTCAAGGCCCCGCGCGTCGATGATAAGAACAAGGTGACGAAGAAGGGCTACGTTAAGGTGGAACTCAACGGCGTGGCCATCACCGAGGGCGAGTTCGATAAGACAACGGGCGGCGCACTCGACAACAAGCTCGGAGAATCTGGCCCGATCATGCTGCAAGACCACGGCAACAAGATCCGCTTCCGCAACATTTGGCTCAAACCGACAGAGTAATGAGATTACGCCACCAACCGGGAGTCACATCGCCCAAACCAATTCCCGGTGAGCAGCCTTTCACCTGAGCAATTCGCAGTGTGGCTCAACCCTCTCAAGTAGCCGCAATGGATCTGAACAAAAGGAATCCTGGCCCGTGAGGGCCAGGATGAACTCAGACATCGTTGTGAGCAAACCCGTTCACACCAAAGCCGCGCCCTCATTTCCTGACTACCATAACCGCGACACATCATCCTTTGAGGAACCCTCCCATGTCTCTCATGTTCCCGCGAACACTCGTTTCCTTCGCCCTGTCGCTCTCGCTTGTGATTCTCTCCTTCACGCAAGAAAACAAGGCGGCTGATGATCCGCCACCCCTTTCGACCGCCAGCGGTGTTGTCGATAAAGCGGACAAGGGCAGTCTCTCGATCAAGCCCCGAGGTTCAGACGGCAAATTCCAAAAGACGATCGCGTTGAAAGTTACCGGAACCAGTAAGGTTTCGATCCTCACTCCACAGAAACGCGCCGAGAAAGTCATTCTCACCCAACGGGACGCAGAAACCAAGGATCTGGTCGCGGGCCAGTCCATCGCAATCATCTATGCCGAAGCCGGGAAGGATGGGCCGGTACTTCTTTCTGCTGTCGCTCAACCTGCTCCCGCGAAATGACTCCTCGTGCAGTCTCCTATCCGGTTTGGAGTCCAAGCATGGCAACGCTCTCAAGGGACGAACTTCCACCGGTAATTCAAGGCTCCTCCGCCTGGTATGGCCCCGATCTGGCCACACGCAGCGATTGGATCGAACACCTCTCGGAAACCGAGATTGCCGAGATTGACAGTGCATCGAAACGGCTGGCAAACGCAGAGTTTGACATTCCATCCATCCGCCAACAGGATTTCCCTCTGCCAACGCTGGGACCACGACTGCGGCGAATCCTGGAGGAAGTCCTGAATGGGCACGGTTTCGTGTTGCTGCGCCGGTTACCGGTCGAACGCTGGTCCAGGCGACAAGCAGCGACGGCGTTCTTCGGCCTGGGCACGTATCTGGGCAACGCTCGATCGCAGAACGCCGAAGGCCATGTACTCGGCCACGTCAAGGATCTGGGCAAGTCGAGCAGCGATCCCAATGTGCGCATTTACCAGACACACGAACGGCAGGGGTATCACACGGACTCGTGCGATATCGTCGGTTTGCTCTGTCTTCAGCCAGCGAAAGCAGGTGGGCTGTCGAGTCTGGTCAGTTCCGTGACTATCTTCAACGAGATGCGCCGAGAGCGTCCGGATCTGCTTCCTTGCCTGTTTGAATCCATCGAAACGGATCGCCGGGGCGAAGTGCCCGAAGGTCAGAAGCCATACTTCCAGATTCCCGTTTTCAACTGGCATGCCGGACTTCTTTCAGCCATCTACCAACGGAAGTACATCGACTCGGCTCGACGCTTTGTGGGAACTCCGCTTACCAACCAACAACGGGAAGCCCTGGACCTGTTTGATGCACTGGCAGACGATCCGAGGTTGTATCTATCCATGCAATTTCTGCCCGGTGACGTGCAGTTGGTTCACAATCACACTTTGCTGCACGACCGCACGGCTTTTGAAGATTGGCCGGAGCAAGAGCGCAAACGTCATCTGCTGCGGTTGTGGCTGGCACCGCCGGAAGCGCGGCCGCTTCCACTCGTGTTTGCCGAACGCTACGGTTCCACAACGCCCGGCGACCGAGGGGGCATTGCGATAAAAGGTATCAGACAAATAGCGCCACTCGACTGATCACACTTTGGCCACAGAGTGGAGTAAGCCTTCTCTAGTGTGATCTCTTTCTTCTTGTTGGGTTGTCAACGGTGGTCATGTTGAAAAGACAGTCAACAGGTACTCACTCAATTCAGCCAAGCATTCGCTTGATAGATTCAGATTCATGAGCTACGTTTCTCCAGCACGCCTATCGACCCAGGAGAAATCCATGCGAGCGATGCTGGTTGTTACCGCGTTAATGATGCCGAGTTGTGTCTCCTCTGAACCGGCCCCTGTACCGAAAGATCCAGCCAAAGAAGAGTTGGAGGAACTGAATGGTAGTTGGAAATTAATATCGGAGAAGATTCATGGGGTCGAAGTTCTCGATCAGGTGAAAATGGAAAGGTTTATTACGTTCAAGAATGGCGAGTTCACGTGGTCGCACGACGGAGCGCCAGCTGGGAAGATCGTGACCATCGACCCATCCCAGACGCCCAAGGAGGTGGACTATACGTACAAGGAGGGAGTGGACAAGGGCAAGACGCATAAGGCAATCTACAAGCTGTATGTGGACACATTTGTCGACTGCTTCGGCCCTGCTGGCAGTGCCCGACCAACTGAGTTCCAGTCAACCCGCTATAACAATCTGACTGTAATGGTATGCAAACGGGTCAAGGAAAAAGATTGATTGTGTGGTCGGATGGAATTCTGATGTCATGAGCCTGTCACACCGAAACGAAAACACCCTGCCAAACGGCGGGGTGTTTCTGCTTTGTCCATGTTCTGTAACACTCGGAATTCATCCAGTTCATATGTGGGCATTAGCGCCAGTCGATCAGAGAAATCGCATCGTATTTATCGTCCGTCTTCGTCGCAAACACGGTCCGTTTCTCTGACCCGTCCGCCTTGCACACTACGAACTGAAAAGAGGCGGTCTGCAATCGCTCACCAACCGGAGGGGCTTTGAATTGCCGGTCATCCTCTCACTCTCGGTTCCAAAGAACGATGCCGGGGGTCGGTGGTGCATGTAATCCATCCGGTCAAGTGCCGATTACACGCTCGCGCATTTCCCGACAGAGAATCGTCTCAGTTGAACATTGCATCGATCACTGCCCATGTTGCGATGGCGCTTCCGGCGGTCGTAAACGGCCCATACTTCGTATAGATTTCACCCGCCTGCTTGTTCGCGGTCTCAATATTGCCGGTGGGGTTCGGAATCTGCGGATCGGAGGCGTTGCGGATTGCATACCATTTAATGTGCGAAAATGACTGCAACGCCTGGGCGAACATCGCATCACCCATCTCGCAGACCCGACCAAGACCTTGAAGTTTGTAATGGTCGGTCGAATCATCAAAACTAAAGAAGTCAGTCGTGACCACCACATCCGTGTTGCCGTGCCACACCTTGGGCGTGGGACTGTTGGGAAGCTTCGCCGCGTTGATATCGAGCAGCGTCGGTGTGATCTCCTTTAGCGCTTTGGCTGGCAACGCTGACGCTTTGTACGATGCCTTGGCCCACGGCTCTGACTTGAATTGCGTCGTACAGTCGAACTTGACAACCGGGCCGATCGCGATGTCTCCCAGTGCGGTTGTTGTGCCAATGCCGCCTGCGGTACCGGTGGTAATCATCACCTTCGGCTTGATCGTCTCGGCAAGTTCCGCCACTAGTTTCTTCAGCGGAGTCGCAGGGCCATCGTAGGCCAGGTGCAGACCAGATTTTATCAACAGAACCTTCGCGGCACCGATGGTGCATGGAAAGTACAGACCGAGGCTGTGGTAGTACCGGGCCATGTCGGCCTGCTTATCGTTGAACGGGGCTCGGCCACCGGTCACCAGCGGAATGTAATCGGCCACTCCATGTCGGTATTCGTACCATTGCGACGGAAGATGATTGGGTGTAAAGAGCGCTGCCAGGGCTGCTGCCTCGGCAGCAGTCCAGGTCATCACCACGGCGTCGTAGCCAGCAAAGCGGGCCAGACTGTCGGTTTCCGCCGGCGGCTTACTCAAGGGAGTGGCGGTCGGCGGAGAGTGGGGCCACGGGACCGGTCGAGGAACCCGCTCGCTGAATGAGGCGGTCATTGCTGAAAGCCCGAAGCCAGCAAATCGCTGTGAAGGCTTCTCGGGGTCGTAGTTGAGAATCAAATCGTCGATATCGAATTTATGGGCCATGATTCGCTCCTCCTGGAAAAGGTGTGACGCGGTGGTTGAGCAATGGGGAAGCTGACACTCCGTCGTTAACGCTCCAGGTTCGCCCGGGCAATGAGACTTTTCGCTCTCCGGCCAAACCCGGAGCATTCGCGACGGGGTGGATCGGGTAGATCATTTGAAATCGCACACTCAATAGTTTTTTCGCACATGCAGTGCTGCCTTCTCGACGATCTCACGATGGGCCTTGCATTCCTTGGCCAGGGCGGAATTGGGTTTGCGGCTCTTGTGAACCAGGGTGTACGTTTTCCAGTCCACGAATTTCCGCAGG
>DASZJS010000691.1:0-2050 GCA_035947935.1 Gemmata sp.
CAATTCACGAGATGGCCTTTGAAGGTAATGAAGCCAAGCGGAAACTGCCTGACTGGTTCCCGAAGGACTATGCCCCAGACGTCCTGGCTACAAAGTCCCCCGACCTGCCTGCTGCCCGTCAATTTGTGGCCCGCGCGAAACGTTTGACCGCCGAACAGGTCGAAGCTATGGCTCCCGCCCACGTTCTGCTGCTTTATATCATGGGCATGTATAACGAACATCGCGACAATACTTTCCGCTGTTTCTACCTACCGCCTCCACAAGCTCTTGCTCTGTTCGACAAAGCGGAAAAACAACTCATCGCAGCGCCGAGTACCGAGGGACAGGTGGCAGCGCGTCTATTCCTTCCGGCCTTGGGAAAAGTCATCTCGGCACAGACCAGACTCGAACGGAATCTGGTAACCCTGCGTATCGTCGAAGCCTTGCGGATTCATGCTGCCGCTCACAATGGTCAGTTACCGGACAAACTGAATGAAGTGACAGAGGTTCCCATACCGAATGACCCGGGGACCGGCAAACCGTTCGAGTATAGCCGCGAGGGTGATGTGGCGACGCTGATCAGTCGAGTTCCGGGCGACTTGATCCCGAATAGCGGTGTGCGATATCGCGTGACGATCCGAAAGAAATGATCCGGGTACTCGATCGATGTAATCCAAGAGGCAATCCACAATCGACACCTCTCTCATACAAACCCTTTGAGAGCGAAGCCCCGCGTGAGCAGGGCTTCGCGAACCGCATTCACGAATGCCACCGCATCTGGGTTATCGCCGTGGACGCACACCGTCCGGATTCCTTTCTCGCATATGAGCCATTCGACTTGCTTCACCGCCTCATCGGGATCGTGGACGAACGCATTGGGTTCATTTCGCGATACAAGCGACCCATCCACCCGATAGCGGCGATCCGCGAAGCCTTCCGCCACGAAAGGTAAACGATCGCGACACGCCGCTTCGAGTTGCGATCCCGGTAGCCCGACAACTGCTAATTGAAAGCGGATAGCCGCACCGATGATTGCATCGGCGATCCGACGATCGCGACATGCCTGGTTGTACAGGGCACCGTGCGGCTTCACATACTTCACGCGGAGCCCGATTGTGTTGGCCAGTGCATCGATGGCCGCAAGCTGGAACAGAACCGCCGCGGTGATGTCCTTGTCCGGAAGGTCGTATTCCACTCGACCGAAGTTTGCTCGATCAGAGTAGCCGGGATGAGCGCCGACCACGACGCCGTACATCTTTGCCAGTTCGAGAGTCGCGGCGATCTCGGCCGGGCCGCCCGCGTGCAACCCACAGCACACATTCGCGGAGGTGATCAGGGGCATCAGGTCAATGTCGAAGCCTGCGCCCTCGCCCAGATCGGCGTTCAGGTCAAGTTCCATCAAGCACCATCAACACTGTTCCTCACTCCGGCAACCCACACTCCAGTACCGCGATTTCACCGTTCGGGAGACACAAACATTGACCCACCTCTGCCGGGAGTAAAATCGCATCGCCTCTGGAAATGGGATACCGCTGCCCACGAGATTCTAGTTCTCCCGAACCAGCTATACACACCACTACCCGGCATCGTCCCGGCAACCCGACCCGGAACGACACTCGACTCGTTCGCCGCTGGAGCGAGAAGTATCGGCAATCCACCAGTCCTTCCTGGTACACGCCTTCGTTCGTGGTCGATTTTGGTTGAACGGGAGGGCATGGCCCGCGTGCGAAGTCCGCACAGGCAAGCCCCTCCTCAATGTGCAACTGCCGCGGCTTGCCGGTCTTCGCATCCACACGATCCCAGTCGTAGAGTCGGTATGTGATGTCGCTGGTCTGCTGCACCTCAAAGAGCAGAACATCCGCCCCGATAGCATGGACTGTGCCCGCTTCCAAAAACACACAATCGCCTGGCTGCGGAGTGAAGTTGTGAAGCAGTCTCGGAGTTGTCTTTTCGCGCAAGGCTCTTCGGAAGTGGTCGGCGGTTACTCGATCGTGAACCCCAGCATAGATTTTGCTCGTCTCGGGACACGTCTCCAGGATCACCCAAGCCTCCGTTTTGCCGAACATCCCAG
>DASZJS010000692.1:0-6773 GCA_035947935.1 Gemmata sp.
ACGGGTACACTTCGTGAGGGTGAGCGTGGATTGATTCGCGTTACCTTGGTCGATGGCGATGACCGCGAATATCCGGGCAGCACCCGACACGGTGTCCAGTCTTACGATTATGCTGCGTATCCGCTCGCTTATCGAGTGGAAAGGGTTTAGCTCGCTTCGCTCGCAGTGTTCAGTTAAGACACTGAGACCGCGTTTGCGTTGTTTGAGTTCTTTAACTGAACACTGAACACTGTTATGAACCATCCCGACTGGCCCGCATTTCTGGCTTCGATCCTGGCCGATCCGGACGATGACACCGCCCGGCTCGTCGCCGCGGATTTCTTGGAAGAGAACGACGACACCAACCGGGCCGCCTTCATCCGCATTCAGGTTGCGCTCGCCCGGTTGGAAGCGACTGGACAGAGGAAGAGTCTCGAAGCCGATCACCTTCGCGCGAAGGAACGAGCATTCCTGGGGCCGCTGTCTACGTATCGGCCGTTATGGGCCGCAAATGAATGTCCCGAATTGGCGCGATGGAAACCGCGAGGTGGTGGGCGTACTCCACTCGAAGCAATGGCGGTTGAAGGTGCCGACCGGCTGACGTGGCGACGAGGATTTGTGGAAGGTGTGACCTGTCCGGTGATGGAGTGGCACCAACATGGAGCAGCGGTGCGGAAACGGAACCCCATACGACAAATTACCCTGATGACCCGCGATGCTGCGTTCGACCGCGGACGATGGTGGGCATTGTTACCGTTACTTCGTGGGTTGAAGTTGGTTGTTCTGAGGGATGATTTGGGAATTCCCTCCACCGACTTCCTCGCGTGGTTGCGAAGTCAACTCCCGGGGGTGAACGTCGGTGCGATTTGGTAACGAGGGGTAAACCGCTGGTTGCAGAGCGAGAGGGCAACAAACTATACTCCGCGTGGTTTGGAACGAGACATGGGGTTGGTCTTGGGTTTACCCGCTCCGCTCACTTTGTGCGGGCTCTGTCCACGCGTGGGCGGGGGTTCTGTCCACGCGTGGGCAGACTCTCAGCAGTTCAGACGTGTTGAGTTAAGGGGTCAGGAGAGTTTGCCAGCGGAGTCGGCGGTGTCAGTAATCTCACAAGATTGCGATGATACGTTTTGGCACTTGAACAAGGCGTTTTCCATCCCAATCGCAGATTCAAACACCAGTCGCGGTCACAAATCGTCATGTGTCAAATCCCCTTAAGCATGCCCGATCGTCCTGTAATAATAACTTCAATCATAAACAAACTCGTGATTTGTACTGGCCTGAACGATCCCCCACTTATCCCTGTTCTCGCCCTCGGTGACATCATCCGAATAGCCAGTTGTCTGAGGTGCAGGTAGGTACGAATGATTCATTGGGCGCAACTCAACCGCCATCTTTGTGATGTCTCATTCCTGAACATGCGAAGTATAGAAAGCGGCGAAATCACGTCATCGGAATCTCGTGTCATTCACGCCAGTTGCAAGAATCCTCCTGCAATAACAACTATTGTCCGGGTATTTGCCTCGCACGAACTCTCATCCTACATTTCGCAACCGGAGCAACGCCCTGCCCCGAATCGGATATCAAATGTCCACCTCTGTCCTGAGCCGTCTTCCTGTTGCGGAACGCGTTCCCCTGGCATCCACACGTCAGGCTGTTCTGACTGACCTTGAGCGCATTGATAACTACCCCACTCTATCGGACACCACCATCCGGGCGATGGCGATGGTCAACGATCCCGATGTCCCAAGCGCGGATGTGGCTGGGCTCATCTATCGGGATAGCGTTCTCACGGCCGCTGTGTTGCGAATGGCGAATAGCTGGATGTATCGGGGGCGGAAGGCGGTGGAGGATATCCAGCAGGCGGTTTTGCGGATTGGTCTGAAAGAGTGCGGCAAACTGCTTTGTACGATGGGACTGCGCGGCCTGACCAACCACCATGTACCTGCCGTCCAAAAGCGCTGCGAATCTCTTCTGCGGCATGGCTTGTTCGTTGCTCACTTGACTTCCGCAATAAGTCGAACCGTTCATCGCGACTACAACGGAGGAGAATTCACGACGGGGTTGCTGCACGATATCGGGCGAGTGATTGCCTGCGTCAAGGCTCCGCTCGACTTCGCGATCGTGGACCCCATCGACTTCGATGAAGATGGAAACATTCTCCAACGAGAGCGGCAGCAACTTGGCATCGATCACTGCGCGATCGGGTACCACTTCGCCACGAAGAACGATTTACCGGAAGGAATCGTCCGGGTGATTCTCAATCACCATCGCCCTGAGGAGGAACAATTCCAGCAAGAACTGGTTGCACTCGTTGCGGTGGCGGATCGACTCAGTAACTTCGCCCAGCGAGAACACAAGATTACCGGATACGATCTGTCCGAATGTCCGTTCTATCCTTTCCTGGTCCAATACTGGCCGAAGGAGCAAAAGACAGCCCTCCGCCGGGCTCTCCCCGTGATCGTGGTTCAGGCGATCCGGGAAACCCGACAGATGTTGAAGGCGTTCAGTTGAAGCATCACCAAAAATTGCCCGTTGCCCCTCACCCTATGGTTTCTCTTTCGACATCCGCTTGCTTTCCTCAATAGATCGCAAATCGAAAATGAGCGCGCGCTCGGCACCAGTAAACTTCACCCAGGCTCCTTCCTCCCCCGGTTTGGCTGGTGGCATTTGCTTCGCCAGGACTTCGATCTGTCCCTTATTAGCAACCCCCACTTTGACGTTCCGGCGAGTGGCTTTACCGTTCTCCACCAGGAAACAATATTTCACTGAGCCATCGGTCAGGATTGCATCGGCCGGTAAGGTCATGGTGGTGGAAACTTGTTCGAGAATGCTGACATTCGCGGACATGCCGGGCCGCAATTCATCTTTCGGATTGTCGAGGAAGATTTCCACACGGAGTTGGTGCGTCTTTCCATCGAGCATCCACGAAGTACGATCGATTTTGCAAGCAATCTCTCGATCCTTGAGTGCAGGCAGACGAACGATCGCATCGGCACCCTCCTTGATGAGAAAAGCATCGCGTTCGGTAACCGTCAGAACGACTCTCATCCGGTCGGTGCGGGCGACAATGAAGAGAGCTTCTGGAGCCTTGCCAGCATTTCCCACGGTGGAAGGCTGAACGAAGTGTCCTGTTTGGATTTTCCGGCTGGTCACGATGCCATCGCAAGGTGCCGTGATTTTGGTGCAATCGAGCATGTCGCGCAGAAACTGGTATCTCTGCTTCCGAGCGTCCATTTGTGCCTCATGGAGTTCCACAACTGCTTTGGCCTTGTCGCGTTCAAGGATGCTTAAGGTCTTGGATAAGTTGACGTTATCCAATTTGACCTTCGCTACTTGCACAGCGGTTTCTGTTGCCTTGAGTTGGCTCTTGGCTTCATCTAACGTCTTTTGGTCGAGAACTCCTTGCTTCACCATTTCCGTGTCAATCTCGCATTCGCGATACCAGCGGGCATAATTTGCCTCGGTTCGCTTCAGTCGCGTGCTCGCTTCTTTCACTTTGGCGTCCCAGGTTGGGATATTAGCCTCGGCAACAGGCACCGCGGACTTCGCCTGCATCAGATTCGCCTCACTCTCGGCGACCCGCAACGCCGCGACACGAACGTCCTCCTCAATCTCAGGAGCCCATATTTTTGCCAGCAGTTCACCCTTCTTGAATTTGTCCCCAATATCGACTTTCAATTCTTGAATAAACCCGGCGATCTTAGGGTAGACGGCCACCTCCTCATAGGGTTCGAGTTTCCCGTCCTGCGCGATCTCGTGACGAAGTGCTTGTCGCTTTGGCGTTCCCGTGGCAGGCTGAGGCGCAGATACCGTTGTCGGTTCGGTAGCCAGGCCGAAACTGAACACCAATACGCCACACGCCAGAACGCCGACACATCGAGCGGCCTTCACTGTGAACATCCTACCTATCTCCCAATTCGCGAGCGCGAGGACAGTATTTGGTAAGCCCAAGGCATTTCCGCGTGCAAATGCCTTTGCCGCACTGGCGGTAGCGCGAGCGAAGGATGCAGGAATTGCAGTTGTGGCAACGATCAGGCCTGCGAGAGAAATCCCGCGTTGGGCGAGCCTCACACCGAGCAAACTCTTCGCCCGCGAGACTCGACCTGCAACCGTGCCGATGGGCCATTCCAGACGATGAGCTGCTTCTGCGTAGGTGTGGCCCTCGAAGAAGCAGAGAAGGATCGGAAGCTGATACTTTTCCGGCAGGCGGGCGAGTTCTTCCTGGAGTATCCGTTCGAGGCGCGAGTCGGGCTGATCCTTTGGGGTTGGCGCGGGAAATTGGTCGAAATCGATATCTGCTGTGGTAGGCTGCTTCTGGAGTCGGCGCGCCGACCGCGCTGAGACGCGGCGAGCAACCCGGAAAAGCCATCCGGCAATGTTTGCTTCCCTTATCGACCCAGCCTGTCGAGCCAGGGCGAGGAACGCAGCCTGGGCAGCATCCTCGGCCTCGTGCCGATCCCGCAGGACACTCCGGCAGACTCCCAAAACGAGTGAAGCGTGCCTCCAGACGAGCAACTCGAAGGCACCTGAGTCTCGCTCCGTAACGAATCGGCTGAGGAGTTCAGCATCAGTCGGACCATCAACGCCCATTCCGAGGGTAGCAATGAGGTGCGGATTCAGACGGGGCATGGTCATCTCCCTTACCCCTATAGTGACACGCTGGTTCCGTGCGCATACACAAAACTGATGAATATCGATGTCGATTCCTGCTTAGGAACCTCGAAGTGCTTGCGATTATGCAGGTGAAGTGCATCCGGGCGTTACGGGCAGTACTGGCCCAAGGAGCAAAAGACAGCCCTCCGCCGGGCTCTCTCGGTGATCGTGGTTCAGGCGATCCAGGAAATCTGACAGATCTTGAAAGCGCTCAGTTGAAGCATTGCAAAACCCATCAAAGCTTCAAATAACTTCTCCCCAATCATCTTCATGACTCCTTCTTCTCCCGGATCAGTTCATACGAATCGGGAATTGTGAACTTGGTCACATCAGCGGGGATGTCGATCTCCGGCTTCCTCCCCTCGGGCAACCGATATCCGGCCGGAGGGCTCCATATGATCAGAATCACTTTTCCGGGTGGCAATCGCAACTTGAATTTACCATCATCCGCGGTCGGTTTAATAGCGAAGTGGAAACCTTGCGGATTGACCAAACCTAAGGCTGCCATCTGTATTCCGGCCAGGGGTTCGCCAGTCGTACTAACCTGTACTTGTCCGGTGACTTCGACACCCGCGATGACTTCCAAAGAGACATCTTTTGTTTCGCCGCTCACAGTCGTCACTTCTTTGCCTTCCGCAGTCGCCGGAGCATCGGAGGGGAGGACAAGACTTACGCAAATCGATCCAGCCGGTAAGCCACTTATTGTGAATTGCCCCTTCGCGTTCGGCTTGACCATTCGATGGAACCCATGTAACTCCTGGTATCCTTCGACTTGAACTCCAATAGTGTCGAGTGCCACATTTGGTACTCGGCAGGCGATTTGTCCGCGAATCACCGCTTCCTTTTGAAGAACCAGGGCCGCCGGTTTGGCATCTGGCTTGACCACATATTGCAAGACTGGTGGCCCTCCGGCACCAGTATCAAGCTCGCCAAAACCCTTGGCGGTAACGCGGAAGATAATTTCCTTGTCGGCCGGGAGGTCCGTGAGTTCAAAACGACCATTTTTATCGGTTTTGGTCAAATAGAACCGTTCCGCTGCTGTACCGCGAACTGATTCCGCTGGTACAAATCCCCAACTAGCCCCCGAACTCGTCGCATATTTGTACCGGTCGACAAATCCAACCTGTATTTCTGCACCGGCCACTGTATTGTCAGCAGAGTCTTTCACCGTGCCGCTGTATTTCCCTTTAGTCGGCAGCGAGAGATTGACCTCGTTCTTCGCTTCTTGCAAATGATAGGTCATAACTGGTGCATAGCCGTCTCGAACAGCGATCAATTGCACATTCGGGAATGGCATCTTGGCTTCCAAGAGCTTATTGAAGGAGAATTTGCCTTTGGCATCACTCGTCGTGATAAGTCGCTCTCCCGCTCCAACATTGCCAACGGCAATTATTGTCGCCCCAGCAACCGGCGAATCGCTCGCATCCACAACGGTGCCATTAATTGGCTGAACTTTCTCGGGAGTCTTCTGAGGCGCAGCGAGTGATGGTGGGTCTCCCTTCGAGACGGTGACTAACGGAGTTACGGGTACCACCTTCTCGGGCTGTTCGGCTTGCGACTCCGCCAAGTACAGCACACTCATCGCTATGACTCCCACAATCGCCGACAACTTCATTGCCATGTTTGCCATTGGGAATGCTCCACGAGCCAGGGCAGTCACGGCCGGTTTTGGGCCAGGCATCCCGGCTAATGTCCGAGTAGTGAGTTCGATCAAACGAGTGGATGGACCATCCATGCCCACGGAGTTCCCCGTCACCACGGCCAAAAACCCGACAGAGAGCGTGATACCGCGTTTCGCCAGCCGGCCAACGAGCATCTTTCTCCCTCGTTCCAGCCGCCCTTTGACGGCCCCTGGAGTCCAGCCAAGGTTGGCCCCTGCTTCTTCGCGGGATTGACCGTTCAGATAGCAGAGCAGGAGAACGCGGCGATAGGCATCGGGCATCCGGTTCAGTTCTTCGTGAAGTATCGCGACTGCTTCCCTCCACGAAGGATCGGGAGTAGGAGCCTCGACCTGCCGCCGGCTGGCGGCAGTGCCTTCCCGTATGGACCGGCGACGATTGTCGGAACGCGCTCGAACTGCTACCCGATGGGCAACCGCATAGAGCCAAGCGGCGACACAAGTGTCATCAATCGTCGCTATT
>DASZJS010000693.1:0-4334 GCA_035947935.1 Gemmata sp.
CGTATTGCTCCTGATCCCTCCTGAGTATGCTTATAACGAACTCAAGACCGTGAGCGATGCTTTCAAGTCCAAGGATGCGATCGTTTTGACGGCGAGTGCGGAGAAAAAGCTGGTCGATGGATATCGTTACGGCAAGGGAGACAAAACTTATGCCGGGAGCCACTTGCCCGATTACGCACTAAAAGATATCACCAATGCGTTCATCGACTCGATCGATGCCGTCATTCTCCTGCCTGGTGAAACCTCCACATTCACCCTACGGGCGCTAGCCGGTGCAGATGTCAAGAAGGTCATTGAGAAGTCAATTCAAAAGAAGAAAGTGATCGGTGCGATCGGGTCCGGTGTGTTCGTGCTGGGCTCACATGGATTTCTAGAACACGCTGAGGTTTCAAGTATTCAGAGCCGCCCCGTGTCCGTTGCACAACTGAAGGTCAAGGCGTGGAAGGATGACCCAAAAGTCGTGGTCGATCTGCCGTTTATTACGGCCGGTGAGTTCAGCCACAGCAAGGCTTTGGTTGAAGAGATCATCAAAGCGATATTGGACCACAAATAGTCGGTCCCACATTACCAGTCATTCGGCGTCACTTCACCACCCGAACGGGTACTGACGATTTGCAACGTCGGGAGCGAGGTACTTCCCGAAACGAATCGCACGCTTGCATCGGCCATCGCCACGTTCACGCCGTTGGTGTGGTAGCTTCCCAATGCACCAAGTCTGGCCCACCACAGAGGCCCGAGCGTGCCCCACGGAACCGGCGGCGGTGGGATCGGTGTACTCGGCGGAGGCAGTTGAGCGGGTGGGCTCCATCCCGTCCCCATCGTATATCCGATCGTCACTGTGGACCCGATCAATCCCGCCGAGGCATTGGGACCAGGTGGCGGAGCCCAGACCGAATAGGTACTTTCCAGTTGCATGGGTGGGTCCGGGGTGGGCGTAATCACTCCAGCTCCAAGTGCGCCAAAGTAAGAGTCCAGGTTCGGATCTCCAACGATCTTTTCACCCAGAAACAGGGTATTGCTTGTCCCATCGGTGATTCCGAGCAGCGTCACGCCAATTTGTCCAGCGTGCGGCTGGGAGGAAGGACCGGTGATGTAAAACACCCCATCGCAGTGTGAAAGCATTGGAGGGAACGGACGGGTTCCACCATTGCCACCGTAGGTGGTCAAGGCGTACTCCCCACTTCCTAGTACAACGGGGGTATTGACCCCAGGATGGCTCGGGCACAGGTACGTGGAGATGATCGTGCCTGCTCGTCCAGCACCATTCGTGATTGGATTCGTGAAATCCCATTGCTGGTAAAGTGGGTTTTGCTCGATGTACGGGAGGAGTTCGACAAACATCGAGGTATATCGCGGTCCACCCTGATCGACCACTCCAGGGAACCGACCGATGGAATCGTGGTAGTTATGAAACCCAAGCGCGATCTGTTTGAGGTTATTCTGACACCGCATGCGCGATGCCGCCTCACGCACCTTCTGGACGGCTGGAAGCAGCAGGCCAATCAGGATGGCGATGATGGCAATAACGACAAGTAATTCAATCAGGGTGAACGCAGCGGCAGGAGAGATCACCCCGACACGACGGTGATGCGAGCGCATGCGCAACCTTGGGGCGAAACCAGGGGGCATACCTATCATGCTCGATACGCTCGCCAAAGTCCACGGGTTTGTGATTTTCCAATTCGTAATTCTGAAATAGATCTGAGAGTTAATCCTGTTTCTCGGATGCTCCGCAATCTCGAAGGATGGCACGGAAGGCGGCGACCGCGTAGGGGAACAGGTCCGATCCGGTGATGCCTCCCGTTGGACCACCACCACGAAGGTGCGGTTCCATCACAGCGAACCCCCGATATCGCATCGCCACTGCATCGCGGATGCTGTGGGCAATGTTCCCATCGCCAGTGCCCGCAATGACCCCATAATCGTGACCCGCCGCGTGACCGCCCTTCTTCCAGTCCTTGATGTGGAAGTGCGCTGTGAACTGCTTTGTCTTTTCCCACCCTTCAACAGGATCGAAGCTGCCATAGACATAGTTCGCCGCATCGTAAGCAGCTCGTAGCGATGGGCTGTTCACGCAGCCGAGAATATCGGCAACGCGATCCGGGGAATCGCCGTAGATGCGATGTTCGTTTTCGTGAAACAGCACGACGCCGCTCTTGGCCGCAATCTCGGCCTTGGCTCGCATCCTCCGGATCACCTCATCGCGGTGAGTCGGCCAGTTCTTGGGATCGAAATTCGGATCGTTACCCGGTGGGTAGTAGCTGAAGATGCGGATGTTTGGGGTGGCGAAAACGCTGCAGAGATCGATGGCGCGTTTGAATTTGTCCAGGTGCGGCTCAAACGGGGTATCGATGGCGATTTTCCCAATCGGTGAACCGATTGCCGAGAGTTTGAACCCCTCGCCATCGAGTAGCTTCTTGAACTCCTGGATTTGTTCATCCGACAGGGCGAGTACGTTGGTTTTGTAGATCGACCGGAACTCGATGTGCTTGATGTGGCACGATTTCAAGACAGCGATCTGTTCGCGCGGATCGGGCGAGATTTCATCGGCAAATGCAGAGAGCGTAAACATGACTTGGTACCGGATCGTAAGGAAGGATGCCGGTAGTGTATGAGAAGGCGTCGGGAGTTCCTGCTCTCCATCGAACTGCCGCGAGTCAATCCCGCGTCACCGGGCGGAGCAACCGGCAGGCATAACGACCGAGGCGGATCAGTAGCACCCGGTTCAGATAACCAGTCGTCGCTTTCGCGCCTACCTTCCCGAGTAGCTTCCCAACCACGTTGGAGCTGACACCCATGCCCACCACGTTCATTGCCTCATGGAAGAGTTGGTCGTACTGATCCTCCGCCAGTTTCTCCCACTCAGTCCCCTGCCCCGCCAGATAAGCGTTGAAGAACACTCGCCCGAGCAGGACTGCCGTGCCCGTGCGACCGGCTCGCAGGTTGTAAATCTGGCACAAGTCCGAGAGCATCGAGAAGGTGTAGAACAGGGTCGCTCCCGAATCGACCATCGCGTTCGGAGCCACCGCGGTAACGACCCAGATGCGGCTAGCCCAATACTTCACCCGGGACTCCGCTGCGATGTCGAGCTGGCTCTGGAATTGATCCCGGAAATGAGCGAACCACTGCTCCGTTGAAGCGAACTTATCGTGGTCGAGCAGTTCCGCCCGCACAACCACAAGCCGGGCTTGAAGCTCATCGGTGATCCCCAATCCGTGCAGAACCTTCCGCTCTTTCTGGGTGGTCATGGGAAAGGTTTGCAGGTAGGTCTCGATCTGTCCTCGGGCCTCGGCTGATTTCGCTGACGCTAACCAGCGCAGCCGGGTTCGCCGCGAGAGTTCGGCAACTCCCCTCACCCGTAATTGCCGGTTCTCCCTCAATCGGAGATAGAGGAACAGGAACCGAAGGAAGGCATACACCACGCACAACCCGAACAGCCCAAGCCCGGAATATCCCACATACTGAGCCCATTCTGGCTGAGCGGCCAGCGCGTTCAACAGAGAGACTGTCTGGTTGAACAGGAAGATGCCAAACACACCAGCCATGCCGACCAGAAACGCAAACGCCAGCGGCGATCCAAACCATCCAAGCCAGCCAAGCCCACTGGGATCAGAGGCAAGAAGCAGTTCGGCCTCGGCCAGTTCTTTCGCGGCCTGTTCGTCATCCAGCAACCGGAGCTTGGCCAAGTCTTCTGGGGAAAGTGGTGAGAGATCAGCGGGAACCTGCGGCGGACGGCCGAGTTCGGTTTCCCCCGGCCGAAGTTCGATGCCCGGATCGACCGTGGAACTAGTTGCTCGATACTCCGTATTCTTTGGCGCAGGATCAAGGCGAGCCGAGGTTACGCCAGTTGAAGCAACCGTAGCTCGACCAGCGGTTGGGACGCCAATCCGGATGTCATCATCGTCGCGAGCGTTCATGGTGAATTCTCTTGACCAACCCAACGCATTGCTTGAAACGGTCTATTACCCGGTATTCTACCCGACTTGCGGGCATCACGCGCTATACCTACATTGATCGAAAGCTCTTCGCCCTCACCTCCAACCTCCTCGCCTGAGAGGAGGTTGAAGGTGAGGGTGATGCGTCCCAACCCCGAGGCTCTCGTGAGCGGCGATCCAGCGCAGTCATCCCCCGATCCGCGACTCAGGCTAATGACGCTGGCGATGGCGGGAGTTGCGATTCTTATTGCGGGAATTCAGCCCGCTGTGTTTTCCCTGCTTCCCCCCGACGCTCAACCCTGGAATCTGTCCATAATTGGGGCCATCGGACTATTCGCGGCCGCGCGCCTGGGATTTTGGCAGGCGGTGGGATTTACGGGGCTTGCGATCGGATTCAAA
>DASZJS010000694.1:0-4435 GCA_035947935.1 Gemmata sp.
TTCCCAAAGTAGCCGGCATCGACAACGCCAAATTCAAGGTATTCGAGGATTACTCAGCAGGATTCGATGCTGATGGCAAGCGTAAGCCGGATGCCAAGACCACGCTGGAATCAGATCTGGACACGCTCAAGAAACAAGAAGCTGAGAACAGACCAGTCGAGCCAAAATTGAAAGAGAACCTCACCAAACTCCACGATTGGTGGGAGAAAGATGGTAAACCCAATTACGAGAGAGATAAGCAACCTCTGATGGAAGCCAAGCTTTACGGAGCGAAGACCGCATTGCTCTATACCGCGGCGGTACCCGCCGTCCTGGCTCTGGGCTTTTTACTGCTGATCGTTTACTTCGCCGCGACTGGCGGGTACAAGCAGGTTCACCTTGAAGACACCCACCCGCCGATGGAAGAGTATTGAGCGATCGGCGCAGAATGATCTCCTGTAGTTCCCCTTGTCATGTTGCAAAGGGACGTATGAAATAACCTTGTGAGTGAAATCGTTTCTGCCGGACATCGGACGTTCACATTCCTTGGTACCGGCACCTCCGTTGGGGTGCCGATGCTCGGTTGCGACTGCGCGGTCTGCCAGTCCACCAACCCCCGCAATAATCGCTATCGCTGTTCCGTGGTGATCGGCACGCCGCAAGGGAATATCCTGATCGACACCACACCAGAGCTTCGGCTTCAGTTATTGCGCGAAAAAGTGAAGCTCGTTCACGCCGTCCTCTACACGCATTACCACGTCGATCATCTGTTTGGGCTCGATGATCTCCGCATTTTTCCTCTGGTTCTGAAATCTGCCCTGCCGATCTATTGCACCGATGAGGTCGAAGCCGTGATTCGGCAGGCATTCGCGTACGTTTTTGATCCCGAGCGTGAGGGAGCGCCCGGCGCGCTGCTTCCAAAGCTTGAGTTTAACCGGATCGATGAGAGACCTTTTCAGGTCCTCGGTGAGACAGTAACGCCGATCCCGCTCATCCACAACATTTTTAACGTGTTCGGGTTTCGTATTGGCGACGTCGCCTACTGCACGGATGTGAGTACGATTCCCGAGCGGAGTTGGAGTCTTCTGGAAGGGCTCAAGGTGTTCGTTGTGGATGCACTGCGACCGGGAAAACCCCATCTGGCTCACTTCAGTCTTGAGCAGGCTCTCGCTGCGATCGAACGGGTGAAGCCAGAACAGGCTTATCTGACGCACATGGCACATTCCGTGGACTACGATAGCCTAATCCGAACACTCCCAGCGGGTGTGGCTCCGGCTTACGATGGTTTGAGTTTTCAGTTCTAAACGGTTTTCTCTATGCTCGACATGCCCTCGAACCTCTTGCATCGTCTCAAAAGCCATCGACAGGATCACGTCCTGGAGGGTTGGGTCAAGCTCACGGCGAAGGAACGCAAGGAGTTCGCGAACCAACTCACTCGGATTGACTTTGACGAACTTGAAACACTCTTCAGCCACCGGATGGAACCGGAGTACGTGCTGCCAAGCCGGGACCGGATTCAGCCCATCCCTGTCGCCGCCCCTGATGCGACGCCTACCGAGCGAACCGCAGGAGAGGAAGCGTTCCGTCGCGGCGAGATTGCTGCCCTGGTTGTCGCGGGCGGACAGGGCAGCCGACTCGGATTCGATAAACCCAAAGGGATGTTCCCTATCGGGCCAGTATCCGGAGTTTCTCTTTTCCAAATTCACGCCGAAAAATTGCTTGGTCTCAGCCGTCGGTACAGAAAACCCATCCCGTTTCTTGTGATGACCAGTCCCGCGACGGATGCCGACACCCGTGCCTACTTCGTGGAACAACGATTCTTTGGTCTCGATGCCGCCGATGTGATCTTCTTCCAACAGGGTACGATGCCAGCGGTGTGTGCCTCCACCGGTCGATTACTACTGGAAAAACCAGGTCAGCTTTTCCTCAGTCCAAACGGGCACGGCGGGACACTCACAGCACTTGCCGAAAGTGGTGTTCTCAAGGAACTCCGATCGCGGGGAATCAAACACATTTATTACTTCCAAGTCGATAACCCACTGGTCAAGCTTTGCGATCCCGGCTTCATTGGTAGGCATGTCGGCAGTAAATCCGAGGCATCATCCAAGGTGGTGTTCAAGGAGAAGCCCGAGGAGAAAGTTGGCGTGTTGGCGGTTCTGGATGGGAAGTGTGGCATCATCGAATACACCTTCTTGCCGAAGGAGATGGCCGGCGAACGCGAAATGGATGGCTCTCTCCGCTATCGTGCGGGGAGCCCCGCCATCCATCTCTTCAGTGTGGAATTCCTGGAACGGGTGACCTCCGCGGAAGGTCTTCCCTACCACGTCGCGCATAAAGCGGTTACACACTACGACCCCATTTCTCAGGTCGTCGTCACTCCGGCTGGCAATCCCAACGCCCTCAAGTTCGAGCGGTTCATCTTCGATGCCCTACCGCTGGCGGAACGCTGGCTGGCTGTGGAAACCAGTCGAGATGAGGAGTTTTCGCCAGTCAAGAATGCGACGGGAAGCGATTCGCCCGATACATCCAGAGCATCACAGATCGCGCTGCATACCCGATGGTTGGCACGGGCTGGTGTTTCAACCAACGGACACCCCCTTGAGGTTTCGCCTCTGTTTGCTCTTGATGAGGACGAACTGAAAGCCAAAATTCCCAAGGGATTTACGATCGCAGGACCAACTTACCTGCGGTGAATCGAAAAGCACGAATTCGGAGCTGTCACTCGACATCCGGGTCCGCTCCATTCAGGGATGCCAAATGCTACATGCGATGATTATGGCCGGTGGTGGTGGAACACGGTTCTGGCCTCGAAGCCGCCAGGCACGACCGAAGCAATTTCTTGCTTTCAGCGGTGACCGGACACTTCTTCAGGAAACGGTCGACCGAATCGCTGCACAGGTGCCTGCGGAACGGACGTGGGTTCTCACCAACGAGAAGCACCGGGTCGAGGCGGCAGAACAACTCAAGGGAGTTGTCCCACCGGAGCAGGTTGTTGGTGAGCCAGTCGGACGAGATACCGCTGCCTGCATCGGTCTCGGAGCTGCTCTCATTGCCCGAACCGATCCCGACGCCACGATAATCGTCATGCCAGCCGATCACGCCATCGAACCAGCACAAGAGTTCCGACGGGCAGTCCACGCGGCCGAGCAATTTGCCAGCGATTTCCCCGATGCGTTACTCACTTTCGGAATCAAACCAACCTTCCCGGCAACCGGTTACGGCTATATCCATCGCGGCGAACATACCGGCATCAGGCAGGGTGTTTCCATCTCGCGTGTGATGCGATTCAAGGAGAAACCGAAGGAAGCTGAAGCCGAACAATTTGTAACCTCCGGGGACTACTTCTGGAACAGCGGCATTTTCGTTTGGAAGCCAGGAGCGATACTAGGCGAACTCCAGAGGAGAAAGCCGCAACTGCACGCGGCGATTCTTCGCATCGCGGCAGCCTGGGGTACTGCGTCCGGACCAGAGGTTTTTCGGGCGGAATACGAGAAAGCAGAAGCCAAGAGCATCGATTATGCGGTGATGCAGGATGCCGCAGAAGCCGGAAAGGTGTTGGTGATGCACGCTCCGTATCAGTGGGACGATGTGGGCTCCTGGCTTGCCCTGGAACGCCGCAATCCGCAGGATGCTTTGGGAAACACGGTCCAGGCTCTACACGCAGGCGTGGATACGAAGAACTGCGTGATCGTTTCGGATCCGGATCATTTAATCGGCACTCTCGCTGTCGATGACCTTGTGATAATCCAGAATGGCAACGCTACACTCATCACGACCCGGAAAGGCGAGGGCCGGGTGAAAGAACTTGTGGACAAAATCAAAGCTCAGGGTCTGGGGCAGTTTCTGTGAGCGAACGAAACGCCACCGGCCGCCTCCTTGGCTTCGATTACGGCACAGTCCGAATCGGTCTGGCGATCACGGACCCGGATCGCATTCTCGCATCGCCTCTGGCAACCTACACGCGCAAGTCCGAAGCAGAAGACGCGGCATTCATCGCGAAAGTCGTTGCCGATTCCCAGGTGGTTGCACTGGTTGTTGGACTTCCGATTCACTCCGATGGGAGCGAAAGTGACAAATCCCGAGAGGCCCGGACGTTCGGGGCTTGGTTGAACAATGCGACAAATCTTCCCGTGATCTTTTGGGATGAGCGATTCACAACGGCTCGCGCTGAGCAAGCACTTCTTGGGGCGAAATTGAACCCACGCGAGCGAAAAGAGCGCCGGGATCGGGTTGCCGCTCAGATGATTCTTCAGGCGTACCTGGAGGCAGGATGCCCCCCAGGCGGAATGGAAGCTCCTTCCGAAAGATCCGATGGCAACCCTGACGATGAAACCCCTCGTTGATTCCTTTCCCACCCCTCCTATCTTAACCCCCGCGCCTGGGTGATGGACTTTCGGCTTGGTTCAACCGAGGTAGCTTTTGGGTGAGTATTGTTTGGACCGTAGACATGGCGCGG
>DASZJS010000695.1:0-2371 GCA_035947935.1 Gemmata sp.
CTCTTTGATGGCCCTGACGATTTCGACCGGGTTTGTGGTCGACGATGCGATCGTGGTCATGGAGAATGTCACCCGCCATCTGGAAGAGGGGATGGCGCCCTTCGAGGCGGCGCTCAAGGGCACCGAGCAAATCGGTTTCACCGTTTTTTCGATCAGTGTCTCGCTGATCGCCGTGTTTATCCCGCTTCTGTTGATGGGGGGAATTGTCGGCCGCTTGTTTCGAGAATTTGCCGTGACTCTTTCGACAGCCATCCTGGTTTCGATGGTCATCTCGCTGACCACCACCCCGATGATGTGCGCCTACTTGTTGAAAGACGAGCGCACGAAGAAACATGGGCGCCTTTACCTGGCCAGCGAGCGTGCTTTTGACTGGGTGTTATCGCTCTATCGACGCAGCCTGGAGTGGGTTTTGGCCAATCCGGCCCTCACGCTTGTGGTGCTCGTACTCACCGTAGCGCTCAATGTGGTGCTAGTCATCCAAATGCCAAAGGGGTTTTTCCCGCAGCAGGACACCGGGGCCATCGTGGGTGGCGTGCAAGGTCCCCAGGATTCTTCTTGTCTGGCGATGAACTATTCCATCCAGCAGATCGGCAATGTGATCAAAAGCGATCCCGCGGTCGCGAACGTCATTGTGTTCACTGGAGGAGGCGGGGCGACGAATAGTGGCTTCGTCTACATTGCGCTCAAACCATTGTCTGAACGAAAGATTGGGGCTGCCGAGATCATCAATCGCTTGCGTCCCAAATTGAATCGTTTGCCGGTCGCTTCCGTTTTTCTCCAGGCTTCACAGGACCTGCGGATCGGTGGGCGAGGCAGCAACGCGTTGTACCAATACACGCTCCAATCGGACAGTGCGAAAGAACTGGCAGAATGGGGACCGACCCTGCTGAACGCAATGAAACATCTGCCCGGGCTGCAGGACGTGAACTCGGACCAGCAGAATGGCGGACGCGATGAGTTGCTGACCTTCGACCGCGTGACGGCCGCAAAGCTGGGGCTCACCGTGCAGTCGCTGGACTCGGCGCTCTACAACGCCTTCGGACAATCGGAAGTCTCCGTCATCCGCACCCAGTTGAATCAATACTACGTGATCCTGGAAGTCGCTCCACAGTATTGGCAAACCCCGGAGGGACTCAAGTCGGTCTACTTGACCACGTCGAGCAATGGCCACATCCCGCTGGCCGCGGTGGCGACCAGTCAGTCCAATACCATTCCGCTGGCGATCAACCACACGGGCCTGTTTCCCTCGGTGACAGTCTCCTTCAATTTGGCGCCGGCCGTCTCGTTGAGTGATGCCACTGCCCGGATTGCCGACATGCAGAAACGGCTTGGCACCCCGACCACGATCCAAGGGTTTTATGCGGGCACCCTCCTGGCCTACCAACAGTCGTTGGGCACGATGCCGCTCCTGATTACCACGGCGCTGCTAGCCGTCTATCTTGTTCTCGGGATTCTCTACGAAAACCTGATTCATCCCGTGACGATTATCTCCACTCTGCCCTCAGCGGGGGTGGGAGCGATGCTGGCCTTAACGTTGTTCAAAGTAGATCTGAATGTAATTTCCGTCATCGGTATTGTGCTGCTGATCGGCATCGTCAAAAAGAATGCCATTATGATGATTGATTTCGCTCTCCAGGTGGAGCGGCAGGAAGGGAAGGGCCCCGCCGATTCTATTTTTGAAGCATGCATCCTGCGCTTTCGCCCGATCCTGATGACCACCATGGCGGCGTTATTCGGCGCACTCCCTCTGGCTCTCGGGACTGGCACCGGGTCAGAGCTTCGGCAACCACTCGGAATCAGTATTGTCGGAGGCCTGATCGTCAGTCAGTTGCTGACACTCTATACCACACCCGTCCTTTACCTGGCGTTTGACCGGCTCCGGCTCCGAATGCAGGGCGAAAAACTCGATGTATTTCATCATGGAGACAAGTCCGTTCCGACCGAGATCTAACAGCGTCGATGCTGATCGACGACTGGAAGAATTTTTCCAACGAACGCTCATAGTCTGTTTCTGCCTGATGCTTTGGACCCTGTCCGGATGCCTGGTCGGGCCGAAATACCAGAGGCCGGTGGCAACTACCGAGACGCCGTCTGAGTCATATAAAGAAAGCCCCACCCAGTTCAAGGACGGCCAGGGATGGAAAGTGGCGCAACCTCGGGACGCGATGTTGCGCGGGCCGTGGTGGAGAATCTTCAAAGAGCCGCAGTTGAACGCTCTGGAAGAGCAACTCAATATCAACGATCAAAACATCAAACTATTTTTCCAAAACTTCATGGAAGCGCGCGCCCTGGTGGGCGAGGCGAATGCTCAGCCCTATCCGACGCTGACCGCGAACGCCTCCTACACGCGATCCGGCGTCGGATCTGCCAC
>DASZJS010000696.1:0-4342 GCA_035947935.1 Gemmata sp.
CCCCGTATCGGCCGATGTCGCCAGCCGCGAGGAGATCGGTATGTCGGTTTACCTGTTCCAGAAGCGATCGCCGCTCATCGAACCGCAGCGGCGATATATCCGGGGGCGGAGCAACCTCGTTCAATGCGAAGTTGGGCTTGGATGGATCGCAGGTGATGAGCCACGGATCCCATGCCCGACCGAGGAACCCAGCGGTTTGGCCGGGCCAGGGATCGTTCGGGTTATTGATGATCTGTTCCGGCAAGGTAACAACATTCGGCAAGCCGCGGCGTGGCGGCGACAGCCGATTGACCATCGCTCCCACGCATGGCCAGTCGTTAGCTGTGAACTGCCCGGCAACCTCGACATCCCCGCGTGGGTGCGGGACGCCGGTAAGTACCCAGTAACCGCTCGATGAGTGAGCGTTGATGCCGGTAGCCATTGCGCGCAGAACACAGAGCTTTGGCGTCTGTTCCGCAACGCGCGGCATCAGTTCGCCAACCCGCAAACCGGGGACGCATGTGTCGATCGGTTTGAACTCACCCCGGACTTCTGCCGGGGCATCTGGTTTGGGGTCCCATGTTTCATGCTGGGGAGGTCCACCACCCATCCAGAGTAAAATGCACGACTTCGCACGACCAAATGATGTGTTGGCGGTATGCAGCGGACGTTCCGCAGCGCGAAGGATATCGGGAAGCGATAGCCCAAAGGCCGTGAGCCCACCAGCCGTCAGGAATTCCCGTCGGCTAGCTGACTCCGATGAGGGCACATCGCGATCTTCGATCCGGAGCATGGAGAATCTCCGAAGCTATTGGAGAGTTCAACTGCGGCAGGCCAGTTCCTTCGCCAGATCGCACAGCTTCTTCAGGTCGAGCTTCCCGCTGCCCAGCATGGGCATCGCCTCCACCTTGTGACAATCGCGACGATCCGGCACCCAGAGGTTCGGCAGTCCCCGCTTGCCAAGCGCATCAAGGACTTCCAGCAATCGACACTCGATATCCGGTAAGTGTAGCACGATTAGCCGTTCGCCGCGCTTCTCATCGGGAACCGCGGCAACTGCCAGCACCCGTTCGCCGCTACCCAAAACATCGTGCAACTCATCATCGAGGCGTTCCAACGGCACCATTTCCCCGGCAATCTTGGCAAATCGAGACACTCTCCCGGTGATTCGGATGAAGCCATCGGGCTCAATCAAACCCTGATCTCCGGTGTTATACCACCCTTCGTTCACGGCATCCGCTGTCTTCTCGGGCTGATCCAAGTATCCACTCATCACGTTTGGACCCTTCGCACACAACACCCCTTCTACTCCTACCGGCAACGGAGTTCGCTCTCCTTCATCGATTCGGAATGCCTTGACGCACACCCCGAAGATCGGCTGGCCAACCGTGCCCGGTTTGTTCCGCTCCTGAGCCCCACTGCCAAAGACAATACCGGGCAGATTGGTGGACACCACCGGCGAAAGTTCGGTGCAACCGTATCCTTCAAAGGGCAGAATGCCGAATTTCCCCCAGAACTCGTCCTGGAGCTTGATGGGTAGCTTTTCCGCACCGCAGACCAGGATGCGGATGGTCCGGAAATCGTCTCGATCGCAGCGGCGAATGTAAAATCGCAAAAAGGTTGCGGTCGCCAGCATGAGTGTGGTGCGGTACCTGCGAGCCAATTCCCCGACTTCTTTCGACTGGCGGGGATCGGGGTACAGGACGGCGGTGCACCCTGCAACCAGAGGAGCCCACAGGCAAACTGTGTAACCGAAGCTGTGGAAGAATGGGAGGATGCCAAAGAGCCGGTCGCTTGGTTCGATCCCGATTGTGCGGACAGCAGAATCGACGTTGTGCCCGACGTTCCGGTGGGTCAGAACCACCCCCTTCGGTTCTCCTGTGCTGCCACTGGAGAACACGATGGTAAGTGGATCATCGACTGTGTGCCGGTGCAATCCCAGCACCAGATGTTCAATGAACCACCCGGGTAGAAGCACAACCATCAGGAAGGTGCGGATGCGTTGCCACTTTGTGACCGATGTCAGCACATCTTCCAGGTAGATCGCCTGAACATCTTCGGGCAGTTCGAGGGGGGCACGGATCAGAAAGCGTTTGGAAGTAATGACGATACGAATTCCAGCCTGGCGCAGAGCCGAGCGAACAGGAGCCGTCCCGGCAGTGTAGTTCAGGTTTACCGAGGTTCGACCAAGGAAGGCGATGGCGAGATTGGCAAGCGCTCCGCCAAGACTGGTCGGAAGCCAGACACCCACATTCCGGCTTTCACCTAACCGCGACTTCAAGTATCTGGTTACACACAACGCGGCAACGAGAGTCTTTGCCCAGGTGAGCGTCTGAGGGGTGCCAGTGGCGTTGTCGATGATACACGGACGGAACAGATAGCGGAGCCTGGTTGCGTTGGACAGAAAAGCCCGATGAACGAGCGGGGTACGATCGCTCTCGCAGATGGCGAGATCCGCGATTGACTCCTGCACGGCCAGTCGGATGTTGGCAGCAGAAACAATTGAGCGCGAATTGCTTGAAGGGCTTGTTTTTTTCCCTGCCTGCCATTTCTCACCAAACTTCGAGATCGGCTTTCCAAACCACACACTCACATGAGGGCGAAACGTCCGGGGCAACTTTCGCATCATGGGACCGTGGCCGTAACTAAAAAACCCATCCCACAATCCATGTATTGCTGTCGGAATCACCGGCACATCACTGGTCATCACCTTCAACACGCGTTCAATTCCGCGGCCAAACGGCAGCATGTTCCCACTGCGAGTCAGCCCACCCTCCGGGAAAATCACCACCAGTTGCCCGGAGTCCAGAACCTTTGCGATCTGCTTCAAACCGTCGGTTATGGCATGTGGGCGAGTGGTTCGGTTATCGATCCGGATAGTGTTGTGTCGTGCCCACGAGAGGAAAAACCGCAAGATCGCGTTTCGGTAATACCCACCCCACAGAACGAACGTGGCTGGCCGCGGGCAAGCCACCCAGAGGATGAGCCAGTCCAGGTAACTGGTGTGGTTGCATACGATTAAACCTCCGCCGACCTTCGGAATACGATCCCGGTGATACGCTCGAAATCGATACAATCCGTGCGCAATTACCCAGAAGAACGGGCGCAAGAGGATGGGGAATACCCACGTCAGGGTAACGCAGAACAGGATTGCAAGGACGAGAGCGATTTTAAGCATGGATGCCCCGTTGCGAGGCCAGGTTGCGGAGAGAACAGTGTCGCCCAGATTACGGGACACGAAGCAACCTGCCAACCGCTGGTCTTCGCGCTTTCTTTACGATGTCCGCTTGCGAACGCAACACAACCACGATATACGCTCCCCACTTCGCAAGACAAAACCGGGAATGGTGGGCGGGTACGCCGCGACGGTGTGGGGGAAACCCGCCGCGGCTTGCCATCAAGGCTTTCTTGGTCTGCTTTGCTTATTGCAAGCAACAGCGGACACAAGCAAACCTTGGGATTGCGAGTTGAGA
This sequence comes from Gemmata sp., assembly GCA_035947935.1. Lineage (GTDB taxonomy): Bacteria > Planctomycetota > Planctomycetia > Gemmatales > Gemmataceae > Gemmata. The sequence continues at coordinate 3,453 of DASZJS010000696.1, forward strand.
ACAGTTGGGGGAAGTGCATGCCGACATCCTGTGACCCGCTAATCCGGCACGTCCTGCGGGACGAAGCATTAACTCGTGGGCTGGGCGATATTGAGGCCCGGATGCTGGTCGAGTGGGTAGCCGACTGGACGGAATTACTCGCGGAAGCAGCCCGGACGGAAGATGATGCCTGGTCCTGCGTCCAGCGATTGTGCCGCAGGGGACGGGCAATCGGGCGGTTTGTGCAGTTGTGGGGAATCCCAGCCAGTCGAGGCGCAGCGGCTCAACTCGCTGCCTCCGAACGGTTCGGGTGGCCACTTCCACATAAAGACGTGGACCCCGGCGACCTGATGCACCACATTCTAACCTGGGAAAACCAACATCCCGAAGGGTGAAAATCAAGTGCGGCCATTTTGAGACGCAGCAGGCCAAAATGATATTCAGATAGCTATTGCGCCCATGCGCGGGCAGAGTTAGCCATTTGGAGTTGTGTAGCACTCCGGGACCGTCCGCGACCGGAGTTTTACTCGAACTCTCATTCACATTACTCAACCCTCATTTTTCTCCTCATTTTCCCAAAAACCCCATCAATCGCATCCTTCCGAGTTTCGTTTGCTCGTCGCAAGTCCGGTGTTTCTCATTGTGTATGTCGAGTCTCGTGAACCACCCTTGAATCCGTAGCTCCACTTCCAATCCTAAATAGCGGAGTCCCGGCTTCTCCTGTGTCTTCATTCCGGGGTATTCGGCGTCATTGCATTGAAAGGCATTCAAACAATGTCGAACACCGCGCGCGGCAAACTTGGCATCGTGGTTGGGGGCGGTCCTGCCCCGGGGATCAACGGAGTGATTAGTTCCGTGACCATTGAGGCGATCAACCAGGGGCTCGAAGTTACCGGGATTCGCGATGGATT
>DASZJS010000697.1:0-9406 GCA_035947935.1 Gemmata sp.
GATCATCTGGCGGAAAATGGTGAGGGCCAACTCCGCCGAGATTACTTCCCGATCGCTCCGAATCACTGCGGGAGCGGCAATCCTCCTGGATCGCCGCGGTGACCCGCTTTCGACATCGGGCGGATCCTCGCTTCTTTCAGCCATTATTTGCATCCTCCCCGGGCGGTGGTCGGTTGCGGTAAAATCTCATTCCAACGACAAAAAAGGAATGACAAACCAGGGTCCGAAAAACGACGGTGTTGCCAGAGACGGTTCCAACAGGTGTTGAACCGCGCGGCAGAATATGCGGATAAGAGAGGCAGGACCGCACACTCCGGCCAGTTGTCCAAGTATCCGGAAGACGGCTCAATCCATTATACGCTCCGTCCAGCCGTATGGATGGGCACTTCCCAATTCCCAAGCGTTATGGACGGGACATAAAATCCGAACGCAACACATAAAAGGAGCCTGAACCCAAGAGTACAGAGGAGTTTTCTGCCAGCCCTCAAACCAAAGCGCCGATCCAATACACGATCTGCTGGGTTGTTCGGCAGAAACTCGTCGCAAAGATTACCCCGGCGAAGGCAATTGATGCAAACACTTTTATGCACAAGCTCCGAGAATTTGCACCGTTGGATCAAGACCCCAAGAATGCACTGAGAGAGAATACTGGATTGATCTCTGGAGCGATGCAGGAATCGTACCAGTTGGGTCGTCCGGACTATTTACGAAATTGGGTAGGTTATCGGAACCCGAGTGGGCAATCAAAATCGTCAAGCAAGTCCAGAGAGGACACTGATCATTGATCCGCAGATTTCGCAGAGGACACAGATTATAAAACAAAAGATAGATCCGATTTCTGTCTTCCAATCTGCGTTCTCTGCGAAATCTGCGGATCAATACTGCCTTCCAAAATCTGCGGGTCAGTCTCGTTTCAGTTTGGATTCATCGCCGTGGACGCGATCTCACTCCCACCCATAATAGCCGGTAGTTCTTTCCGAGAGGTCGGGTTCATGAGCGATACGATGGGCATTGCCCTCGTTGGGTGTGGAACTGTCGGGGGCGGAGTCGCTGAGATTCTGCTCCGGCACAGGGACCGGTTTGCCCTGCGGGCCGGCCGACCGCTCGTCCTGCGCCGGGTCGTTGTCCGCGATCCCCACAAGCCACGCGATCCGATCATCCCGCGCGAACTCATCACCACCGACCCTACCGCTGCCACCAGTGACCCAGGTGTCCATGTCGTCGTTGAACTGATTGGTGGCACCACGGTTGCGAAAAAGGTTGTCCTGGATGCCCTGGCTGCCGGCAAGCATGTCGTAACCGCCAACAAGGCTCTACTCGCGGACGCGGGAAGCGAGGTTTTCGAGGCCGCGCGAAAAGCCGAACGTGCCGTTTGCTTCGAGGCGGCGGTTGCTGGCGGTGTGCCGATCATTCGCGCCCTGGGTGAAAGCCTCGCGGCCAATCAGGTGACGGCCATTCAGGGGATTCTGAACGGCACCTCGAACTTCATTCTCACCGCGATGGCCGAGAGAGGCCTGAGTTACTCCGCAGCGCTAGCTGAAGCGCAAAAGCTCGGGTATGCCGAAGCCGATCCCACGCTCGATGTGGATGGAAGTGATGCCGCCCACAAACTGGCGGTGCTGGCTCAAATTGCGTTTGGTGTTGCCGCCAAGCCGCACGAAATCGAACGCCACGGCATCAACACGCTGGATGCAATGGACATTCGGTTTGCCAACGAACTCGGATACACCATCAAGCTGCTGGCCGAAGCGTGGACGGCCGAAGAAACGCGGAACGCAGAACTCGCTCCACGCTCAACCGTTGCTCTTCACGTTGCGCCGGTCTTGCTTCGTCACACGGACCTGTTAGCTCAGGTGCGTGGAGCGTACAACGCGATCCTGGTGCATGGCGATGTCGTGGGTGAAACGCTTTATCAGGGTCCGGGGGCAGGGCGGATGCCAACGGCAAGCTCGGTGATGGCCGACCTCATTGATCTTGCCGTTGGTCGCGCTCAGCGGACATTTATTGCCGCGCAGTTGTGGTCGAAGACGAACAAGGGATTCACGGTCGAGCCGACGGAGCGCGTGCGGAGCCGGTTTTACATTCGGCTTTTGGTTGCGGATAAGCCGGGTGTGCTGGCGGATGTGACTCGCATTCTGGCGGACGAGCAGATCAGCATTTCGAGTGTGGTGCAGCACGAGGCAGCGGAAGATGGCGGCGGTCCCGTGCCGCTGGTGCTGGTCACGCACTACGCCGAAACGGGCCGATTCAAGATCGCGCTTGAGAAGATCAACGCCCTCGGAACGGTGGCTGCGCCAGCGGTGTTTTACAGCATGGGGGATTGAGTTCGATTGCAGTCATCGCGTCCTCAAAAAACTCAAATACCTGCATGGTTTAATGAATGGATATGGTGGGTAACAGATTAGATTAGGCGCGTTGAGTTGCATAGCCTCCGGTCGCTGACGCGCGTCAGCGACCGGAGGCTATGCAACGGCTACACAACTCCAATAACTTCCGCTCACGACGCCTTTAATCGTGTTGATCTGGCAGAGGAAGCCCTGTCCCATTCAATTCCGGATTGCACTCCGCAATCGCCACGAGCCAGATTTCTCCACCGTCTTCTGGTTGGTCGAGCCCCATACCGCGGTTACGGATGAGTTCCAGGATCGCCAGAAACATACCGATGAGCCGGGCTTTATGGTACGGAGGGGTGAACACATCCCGGAACCGGAGTCGTCCCTCTGTTCGCACTCGCTCCGAGATTTGCGATTCGTAGACGTGTTGCGGGGTGTCATCGACCGCGATGGTGGTGAGTTGAAGAGACTGTGTTTCCCGCATCAGCCGTGCAAAAGCGCTCACCAGATCCCACAACTCGACCGACCGCACGCGAGGCTCAGCAGGGCTGCTCGGTTCCGGCAACTCCTGCCGGGCAACGTGAGTGGCTTGCTGCTCGGCCCGTTCTTCCAGAGCCGCGGCCGCATCCTTGAATTTCCGGTATTCAAGGAGTTGCTTGACCAGTTCCCGTCGCGGGTCTGGCTGCTCTTCGGCGCTGTCGTTCGCATCCACCGGGAGGAGCATCCGGCTCTTGATCTCCATCAAGGTGGCTGCCATCACCAGGAACTCGCCCGCGAACTCAACATCGAGTTCGCGAAGGCCGCGGAGATGATCGAGGAACTGCTCGGCCAGCCGGGCAATGGGGATATCGAGCACATCCACCTCGTTCCGCTTCACGAGGTAGAGGAGCAGATCGAGCGGACCATAAAACGCATCGAGCGCGACGGTGTAGGACATGCGTAGGCGGGCATCCGTGACTTAGGTAAAACCACGGAATCAATATAGCCGGGCACGCGAGGCGATGCACTCCCGGTTGTAGTTGGAGGTAGGGCTGCTTAGTTCTTGAATTTGGGTGGCCGGGGCAGAGTCTTCGATGCCCCGGTGTTGCGAAGCAACAGTTCGTTTTCTCGCTTCGCGAGACCGGGGCATCGAAGACTCTGCCCCGGCCACCCACCCTGAATCCGAGAATTAAACGGCCCTGTAGTTGGAGGTGGGATCGGCCGCGGCGGCGAAAGCAAACAAGGACGGACTCCGCAGAGGTGAACCCCACATACGAGGATCGTGAGCACCAAACAACCGTTCACTCCTTGGGTTTCCAAATATAGCACTTCGGCAGAGCCTTCTGGAGTTCGTCCACGCCCGCATCCGTCACGCTCGTGTGTCTCAAGTCAACCTGCCGAAGTTGTTTGAAATTTACGAGTTCCTTCAGTCCTGTGTCCGTCACTTTCATATTTTGCAAGACCAGCCGTTGCAGTTGTTTGAAATTGGCGAGCTCCTTCAATCCTGTGTCCGTCACTTGCGTACCACTCAATTGCAGAAACCAGATTTCTTTAAGCGCAGCGAGTTCCTTCATACCCGCATCTGTCACTTGTGTGCCACCCAACCACAGGGCTTGGAGTTGTTTCAGAGAAGCAAGTTCCTTCAGGCCTGCATCCGTCACTTGTGTGTCACCCAGTTGCAGGCTTTGGAGTTGCTTGAGAGTAGCGAGTTCCTTCAATCCCTCGTCCGTTACTTGCGTGCCCCCCAACTCAAGCGATTCGAGTTGTTTGAGAGCAGCGAGTTCTTTCGCCCCCTTATCCGTCACTTTTGTGGCATTCAAGTTCAAAGATTGGAGTTGTTTGAGAGCGGCGATTTCCTTCGCGCCCGCATCCGCCACTTTTGTACGGACCAATTCCAGGCTGTGGAGGTGTTTGAGAGGAGCCAGTTCAGCCAAGCCCATCCCCGTCAATTCTGTATAACTCAAGTTCAAAGATTGGAGTTGTTTGAGAGCAGCGATTTCCTTCGCGCCTTCATCTGTTACTTTCGTCCACATCAAATTCAGCGATTGTAGTTGCTTGAGCTTGGCAATCTCTTTTAATCCCTCATCCGTCACTAACGCGTTCCTCAAATGCAGCGTATGGAGTCCTTTGAGAGCAACGAGTTCCTTCAGTCCATTATCCGTCACAGGTGCGTATGGCAACTTCAGCGTTTGGAGTTGATCGAGAGCAGCGAGTTCCTTCAACCCTGCATCAGTCACGGTAGCGACGTCGGAGCTTAGTGTTCGGAGTTGTTTAAGAGGAGCAAGTTCCTTAATGTCAACATCCGTCAGGCCGCTCAAGTGCAGAGATTGGAGTTGATTGAGTGCAGCGATCTCCTTTATCCCTTTGTCCGTTACCTTCGGCCACATCACATTCAGCGAGTTCAGTTGCTTGAACGTGGCAAGCTGCTTCATTCCCTCATCCGTCACTTTCATGCAAGCCAACTCCAGTGATTTGAGTTGCTTGAGGGGAACGAGTTCCTTCAGCCCCGCATCCGTTACTTCGGTACTCATTAAGACCAATGTTTGGAGCCGTTTGAAAGCGGTGATTTCCTTCAGTCCAGCATCCGTGATCTCCGAGAAAATCAGCCCAAACGGTACGTTGGGAACTGGCAACTCCGACAGCTTCAGATCTCCGGTCACCGAGAACCCGGGTAAATCACCCTCTTTTGCTGTCCTTGTCTCCAAGTAGAAATCTTCGTCTTGAAATCTGATATGTCCATACTCGGCTCCCGCTTTTTCCCAGGCCTTGATGATCTCGGGAGACATGGTCTGTTGTTGGAGTTCCAGGTTCGTAGCCTTATGAAATCGGTGGATGCCGACAATTGGATCCTGGGTCTTCCTGAAGGGTATTCCCTTGTCGTCGGCCTCACGCGATTGACCCTCCGCGAGTAGGGTACCGAGTGCAGCTGTCCCCAAACCCATCCCGAGGAGTGTCACGACCATCCATTTCAAGTTCAAGGGATTGGGGAACATCGTCTTGATTACCTCATCCGTAAGCGTGGTAAGTGTGGGTGAAAGCGCCGTCAACTTCCCGGTGCGAACTGCCTGCCCAAGTGTTGTCGTGGATGCCGCCAGACCCGGCGGCATGGCCACAACACATTCGGAGATGAGGGTTGTCATCAAGGCCCCCGACAACGCCAAGCCTCGTTGGGTCAACCGTGTACCCAGCAACGTGCGGCCAAGCTCCAGATATCGCCGAAGGGTGCGCTTGGTTTGCCCGAGTTGCTCGGCCGCCTCGTCCTGGGTCAAACCCTCCAGGTAACACAAGACGAGCGGTACACGCAGGCGTTCCGGCAGTCGAGACAACTCCTCATCCAGGATCGCTCGAACCTCTCTCCAACTCCGATCATCTCCAGCGACCACCTCATCCCGACTTCCCGCTTTGGTCTCTCGGACGCGGCGACGTTGGGAACTGGTTCTTACTCGGAGAGAGACTTGGTACGCAACGCCGTGCAGCCAACTGGCCAATGACTTCCGTTTGCGGATCGATCCCGCTTTGCGAACCAGTACGAGAAAAGCGGCCTGGAAGGCATCCTCGGTGTCTTGCTCATCGGGCAGAACCCGGTGGCAGACGCGATAGACCATCGGACCATGCCGGGAAATGATGACACGGAACGACGCTTCGTCGTGAGAGGTTAAGAACCGTTCCAGTAACTGGTGGTCAGGAACCGCGGCGAGGGCTTCGGTCGCCACAGTCTGTTCCAACCACTGAAGAAAGCCGCTCAAATGCTGGGTGGACATTGTGGATTCTCGTCACGGTCATCTGCTCGCCACCCCAATAGTCTCCACCGTGGCTCTCAAGCGGCCAACAATTTATCTCGAAGCTCGATTAAGGACAGCTTCGGCAAACCCGTGTGACGGAAGCAGAACAGTAAATTAAATTGATTACAGTAAATCCGTCATTATTATATCTATTGTATTATATTATTTCTATTTTAGATTAGGGTTCCAAAATGACCGATTCTGCCAAACGAACCTAAACTCGCATTTCTACGTGGAAGTTCTTATTTAGGCTGTACTTATGAGATGAATAAATTGTTAAAAGTGGCCCAAAACAGCCTGTTTTTTCAAGGTGTTTTTTTGACTGCTTTTGGGTTCAATGGAGGGCGCGACACGCGACAATGTGGCTGGAAACTTGAAAGACCTACTCCCCACCGAAGAATGAACTACTGGGACAGATTGACCTCTGGGTTCAGGAAAAGGGAGGTTGTAGTGGAATACGTTAACCTCGGACGGACGGGGATCAAGGTATCGCGGATTTGCCTGGGCTGCATGACTTACGGAAGCAGCAAGTGGCGGCCGTGGGTACTCGATGGAGACGCAAGCCGGCCGTTCTTTCGCCAGGTGTGGGAGGCGGGAATCAACTTCTTCGATACCGCCGATATGTACTCCGATGGGGCAAGCGAGGAAGTGCTGGGGCATGCTCTCCGCGAACTGGCGATCCCACGCGAACAGGTTGTTGTAGCCACAAAAGTCTTCAACCCCACGGGCAAGACGCCAAATGAGAAGGGCTTATCGGCCAAACATATCCGCCATGCCATCGATGCCAGCCTGAAACGTCTCCAGCTCGACTACGTGGACCTGTACCAGATTCACCGCTTCGACTCGACTACACCCGTTGAAGAGACACTCGCGGCACTCGATGGGATCGTGCGAGCAGGGAAGGCATTGCACATTGGTGCTTCCAGCATGTATGCCTGGCAACTCGCCAAAATGCTGCACACATCAGACCGGCTTGGACTGGCCCGATTCGTCACCATGCAAAACCACTACAACCTCGTCTACCGCGAGGAGGAGCGCGAGGTCAACCCACTGTGTCGCGATGAGGGACTCGGACTCCTACCCTGGAGTCCGCTGGCTCGCGGTTTCCTGGCTGGCAACCGCCGGCCCGGCGATCGCGGCGATACAAGCCGCGCCAAAACCGATGACTTCGCTCATTCACTGTATTATTCCGAGGCGGATTTTGCCGTCGTGGATCGGGTGACCGCGGTTGCCAAAAGCCGCAACGCACCTAACGCTCAGGTGGCGCTGGCGTGGCTTCTGCATCAACCGGGGGTGACGGCACCGATCATCGGCGCATCGAAGCCTCATCATCTGAATGATGCAATCGCAGCCGTGGGATTGAAACTGGAGCCAGCAGAACTGAAATCGTTGGAGGAGCCGTACCGACCACACAACATCCTTGGGCACAACTGAGGAGTGGAGAGTGGAAAACGAAATCCACGAATGCCTTTGCTCTCCACTCTCAACTCTCAACTATTTGCTGAAGGTTCTTCTCCGGTGTCGCGATAGGGTTTCTCGGCCCGATAGAGTGCCAGTCGGGTCTCGTATTCGGATCGCTGATCCGGTGTCACCAGCTTGATTGCCTTTTCCTGCCAACGAATCGCATCCTCGAACCGCCCGACCTCGGCGTGAGCGGCCGCAAGCGTATCCAGATAACCCGGTGCGGCGTAGTCCGTCAGTTCACACGCGCGGGTTGCATCGCGCAGAGCTGCCGTGCCATCCCGTATCTCATCGAGTGGACAGGTCGATCGAAGCCAGGCCAGGAAATTGAGAGTCGCTGCATCCTCCGGGTCGAGTTCCAAAGCTGTCAGGTGGTCCGCCAGCGCGGCACTGTAATCGCCCATCTGGTAGTGAATGGATGCCCGGAGGTTGAACGCGGTATCCGATTTGGGGTTCTTTTCGATCGCCAGGGATACGTCCGCCAGGGCCGCATTCAAGTCACCCTTGCGACGGTTTGCCAGCGCCCGCGCGAAGTAGGCCCGCCCGCTCTCTGGCTTTAGCCGGATCGCTTCGGTAAAGTCCGCAACTGCTCGCTCGGAATCGAGCATTTCGTGATAGACATACCCTCTCTGAATGAACGCGGCAGGATCATCGGGTGTGAGTCGGATGGCCTCGGTGAAATCGGCGAGGGCGGCATCCAAATTCTTCATGCGGACGTGAGAAAGCCCTCGGTTGAAGATGGGTGCGACATCGCTGGGATCGAGGCGGCTGGCGGTGTTGAAATCGGCGATTGCCTTATCGTGCTGCTTCAGTTCGGCCAGCGCGACACCTCGAAGGTTGAGCGATCCCACATGCTTGGGATCGAGCTTCAGGGCCCAGGTGAAATCGGCCACGGCCTTGGCGTGTTCACCCTGTTCGGCCCACAGTTGACCCCGGTGCCAAAACCCGTCAATGCTCATGGAGTTGATTCGGAGAGCCGTGGACAAGTCGGCGATGGCCTCATCCGTCTTGCCAAGGGATTCGAGCGATAACCCACGATAAATGTAGGCCCGGCCATGCCGCGGATTGATTTGCAGTGCAGCCGTGTAATCGACAACGGCTTCCTCGTGGCGACCTTGAGCCGAATAGGCATTGGCCCGATTGAAATGAACCCGAAATGTATTCGGAGCGAGCTTGGCAACGGCTTCGTAGTCGGCAAACGCGGCCTCGTAATTCCGCTGCCTGCTATAAACGGCGGCTCGGCCGTTCAGCGGATCGGGATCGTCGGGAGCCAGTTCGATCGACCGCGTGTAGTCGGAGAGTGCTGCTTCCAGGTCGCCGTTATCGACGTAGGCCGTGGCCCGATTGTGATAAGCCTCGGCGTAGTCCGGGCGGAGTGAGATCGCTTCCGAAAAATCCGCGACGGCCTCGGCATATTGACCGCTTCCTGCCAGAGCGTTGCCCCGGTGGAAGTGAAGTTCGGCATCGGTGGGGTCCAGGTCGATGGCTCCGCTGAACGCTTCGATGGCTCGGCCATACTCGCCCCGTCGGCTGTAGGCATGTCCACGGCGAACCAGCGTTGGAACATCGGGAGGCGTGTTCTGCGACATGACGAAATTATAGGTGATGAATGGTGAAGTCGAGCGGGGCACCAGAGACAGGAGCTTACGGCGACCCGGGCAGTTTGCTCCCACGTGTCTCATTTAGTGACTGAAGTCCCACATAACTACAAAGCCACGAGATTGAACGTACTACGATGCCGAAAAGCAATCCAACGATGCTCCCTATAATCCCGCCTACAAATGCACCACCCGCAGCGCCCTCGAACCCACATTGCTCCGCTCCGGTGATTGTCCCACCCCCCCCCCCAGC
>DASZJS010000698.1:0-4228 GCA_035947935.1 Gemmata sp.
TGGCTGGTCTACTTCAGCGTTGACGACTAGATTCGCCAGGACTACTCGCGATGAAAGCCGCCCCCACCGATAACAACGTCATATGCAACAGACCAGCCTCGGTGAATCAGAGTCCCACATGCCGCCACCCACCGTACTCGTTCTCTACAACGAACCCGTTCTTCCCGCGGATCACCCGGAAGCACCTTCGGAATACGATATCCTCGACACAGTCGCGGACACGGTGAAAGTTCTCCGCGCGGCTGGGTTCACAGTCCGACAACTCGGGATCAATGTCGATCCCATCCCTCTGCTCGATGAGCTGAAAACCAACCGTCCGGATGCCGTGTTCAATCTGTTCGAGGGCATTGCCACCCAAACGGCCACCGAGGTATCAGTCGCTGCCTTGCTTGAGTGGCTCAACATTCCATTCAGCGGTTGCCCCTCGTTATCTTTGGCCCTGGGACGCGACAAGATTCGGACCAAGCATCTTCTCACGGCCGCCGGGCTCCCCACACCGGAATACCTGGTGATCGATCAGCTTCCGGTTCCGACTTGGAAGGCGGACTGGCCCGCAATCGTCAAACCAGCCCTCCAGGATGCGAGCGTTGGTATCGATCAGGGAAGCGTGGTCACCACTCAGGAGCAACTGACCGATCGGGTTCGCTATGTCCTCGATAACTACGGAGGGCCGGTGCTGATCGAACGCTTCCTCGGTGGTCGGGAGTTTCACGTCAACGCGATAGAGGATGGTATTGGTGGTCCGGAACGGACCATTTTGGTACTGCCACTTGCCGAGATTGCGTTCCGCGAGACAACCGAGTCCTGGTGGCCGATCTACACGTTTACTGCCAAGTGGAACCCGGAGAGCGACGAGTACCAGGCGAGCCCATTGGTCTCTCCAGTAGAATTGCCCCCCGGGCCGACCGCGATTCTCCAGGATCTGGCAAAGCGGGCATTTCGCCTTCTCTTGTGTCGCGATTTCGCTCGGCTGGATGTGAGGATGTCGGTCGATGGGGTGTTCCACATCTTGGAAGTGAACCCGAACCCCTATTTGAACAGCCTGGCACTTGTGAGGGGTCTGGAGGCAATCGGGCGAACGCACGAGCGATTTCTGGTCGAAATGACTTTGAATACAATTGCCCGTGGTGGTGGCCATGTTCCACCGGGGACGATAACCGTGCCTGTGGGTGTGATAACGGTGTGAGATGGCTGGCAGTTGTAGCGGAAGCTCGATGACTTCCGCTACAACTCTTGGCATAGCCAGTCCTACTTCTCCATCTCATCGAGCCACTTCGTGACGACAACCGCGTAGTACACTCCACCCACACTGGATTTGTCGTCAGGTTTCGTCGCATAGCCACCGTCCTTGTTGCGATGCGACTCAAGAAACTTCCGCAGTGCCGGCATATCCTTTGGCTTTTCTTTGATTAACATGAGCGCTCGCATCACGCGATACGTTGTTTCGATATCCGAAGACTTCTCTCCTCGCTTGCCCCAACCGCCATCGTCGCGTTGACCAAGACGGAGGAAGCCGCCAACGCCATCATCAAAAAAAGTTTTTGAAGGGATAAGACCAAGTCGCACATCGAAGGCGACAACTGAACCCCAGTCGCGCGCTTCACCATCCCGTAGGCTTTCGAGTGTGAGCAATGGCTTGAGGCCACCGAAGGCTTGTTGTTCCGCGATTTTCGCCCACTCATCCAGCTTGAAAGGGCAGTCCTTAACGCCCCATGCCTCGACCGCAGCGGCTCCAATCCGCACATCTTCAAATGTCTTCGCGTTCTCTTTGAGGTAATCCATCGCCTTCGCGTATTTCTCCTTCGGGATGCCGAGTTCTGCCGCAGCCATCACCCCGATGCTCGTGATCGTCACGTCCGGCTTCCCGCTCGGTTCCGCAAACCCACCGGTTTTCGGGTCGAAGCACTTGAGGACGAACGCCGCGTGTTTGTCTTTGTTGGGGATTTCGCCGCCGAGATATTTGATCGCTCGCGCCGCCGCGCTGGTTGCCCGCAAGTTGGGTTGTGGCTTCGCATCGCTGCCGGGCTCCTTCGGAGACGCATAAAATCCACCTGTGAGGTCTTGCAGTTCGATGACCCACTTGAGCGTTTCCTTTTTCTGCTTTGTCTGAGCAAGTGCGACGTAAGGGACGAATGCAATAACCAGCGCGAATGACAATCGCATGGCATACCTCGAATTGTTTGTAATCACGATGCCTTCGGACGAAATGACTTCACTAGTGCCTCGTTCGTCGTGATGTACGGCCCTTCAAGCAGGTCGATGCAGTACGGCACGGCCGGCATCACAGCAAGAAGGCATTCGCGAATCGCGGCCGGCTTCCCTGGCAGGTTGACAATCAACGACTTTCCCCGAATGCCTGCCGTCTGCCGGGACAGAATCGCGGTTGGTACGGTTCTGAGCGACACCGACCGCATCAGTTCCCCAAACCCGGGCAGCAACTTCTGGCATACTGCCTCGGTGGCTTCGATGGTCACGTCTCGCTTGGAGGGACCAGTTCCACCTGTGGTGACGATGAGGCTACAGCTTTCATCGTCACAAAGCGCCTTGAGTGTGGCTTCGATCCGATCCTGCTCATCTGGAATCAGCCGAGCAAGAGGCTCCCACGGACAACTGAGCGATTCCCGCAGGAACTCGACGACTGCCGGGCCGCCCTTGTCTTCGTACTCTCCGCGGCTAGCGCGGTCGGAGACAGTTACTATGCCGATGCGAATCATGGGAATCGGAATTCTTGGGTTCGGAATGCGGATGGAAAACCGCTCCTTGAGATGTACCCAGCGGGTACGGCACTTATACTACCCCGCAACGGCGGGATCACCAGCGGTGATATCCCGGGTTTTTGGTTTCCTTCCCAACTCCGCACTCCCCAATTGCCATGAGAACCTGGTCTTTCTCCTCTGCCGGAACTCTTGTCTTTGGCCGCCATGCCATTCGCCATCACTTGCAGGATGCCTGCGAGCGGATCGGGGTGAAAAGGGCGTTCATCATCACCGATTCCATTCTCGTGAAGGCGGGCCTTCTGGCCCAGACAACCGAACCGCTCACAACAGGGGGCGTGGCGTTCGCAACCTTCGACAAAGTCACACCCGAACCTGCTGTGGAGTTGGTGCGGGAGGGCATCGCCGTTGCGAGAGCTTTCAACCCAGATGTTGTGATTGGCCTCGGCGGTGGCAGCAACATGGATACGGCGAAACTTGTTTCGCTGGTTCTAGCCCACGGTGGCGATCCGACCGATTACACTGGAGATTGCCGCGTTCCGGGTCCGGTAAAGCCGTTGATTTGCATTCCTACCACGGCCGGCACTGGATCGGAAGTTTCAGCCGCCGCAGTGTTCAGCGACACGGCACAGCAGATCAAGGTAAGCTGTCTCAGTCCGTTCCTGCGGCCTGCATTTGCTCTTGTGGACCCTCTGTTCACCATTTCGTGTCCCCCGAAGGTAACCGCTGATTCTGGCATTGATGCGCTTACCCACGCCATTGAGGCGTTCACAGCTATCGAGAACGATGCGTTTCCCCTTCCTTCGGGTGAGAAAACCGTTTATCAGGGCAAGAACCCAATCGCAGACCTGATGGCTCAAGAGGCAATTACACTTGTCGGAAGGTTCTTACGCCGAGCAGTGAAAGATGGAAGCGACCTGGAAGCGCGCGATGGCATGGCCCTCGCTGCGACGCTAGGAGGACTTGCGTTCTCGAACTCAGGTGTTGCTCTCGTTCATGCGATGGAATACCCGGTTGGCGGGGCAGTTCACGTTTCGCATGGAGCGGGGAACGGGTTGCTCTTACCTTACGTCATGCGATTCAACCTGCCCAAGCGGCTCTCTGAGTTCGTTTTGATTGGGCGAGCCCTGGGAACTGATCATTTCACGGGCGTGGATCGAGTGGAAACACCGCTCCGAACAATCGGACAACTTAACCTAGAAAAAATAGCGGAAACAACGATCCGGGCAATCGAGCAACTTCGTGTCGATATCGGCATTCCATCTCGATTGAGAGACATTGGAGTGAAAGAGGAGATGCTGCCGGGGTTCGCATCGAAGGCATTCGCCATCAAACGACTGATGCGTGTAAACCCGCGTATGCCCCAGAGCGAGAACGAAATCCTCGACATCTACCGTGCGGCGTTCTGACTGCGTCCCGAGTTTGGCAACTCCACCGGAATGTGTTCTATGCTACGACAGAAACATACTGTCTCGCTGGAAAGTGCCGATGTCTTTTATCCAACAGTATTCAAT
>DASZJS010000699.1:0-5838 GCA_035947935.1 Gemmata sp.
AATTATGTTGAAAAGCAAGCCGATGTTCCAGCCGCCACCATTGCCAAGGAGGTTTTTGAGGCGATGCACAAGAAAGGCTGGCACACTGCCCGCCTCGTGGATGCTACAGGCAAGCCAAAGAACAAGGACAATGCTCCCACGACCGATTTTGAAAAGAAAGCTGTAACTGAAATTAAGGATGGCAAGACGTATTTCGAGGAAATCGGGAAAGTGGAAGGTAAACCTGTCCTGCGCGCCGCCACCATCGTTCCTGCGGTCATGAAACAATGCACGGTCTGTCATGGAGGCAAGGAAGGACGCTTGCTCGGAGCGATCGTTTATAAAGTCCCGATCAAGTAAAGCCCGGAACTATTTCCGGGGCGGAGCGACAGCGCAATCCCCTGGAAAAGTTGTCGATTGTGTTCAAAAGCGATTGATGTGATGTAGAACCCGGTCGCAGAGCGTTGAAGGGTGACCGGGCTCTCTCGGTGAGCGTTCCACACTCCAATCCATTCGTAAGCCGGGCAACTCTACCCGATTCCCCGCAGCTGATCGACTACACTCCGCACGAACCAGTGGCATCACTTCACCGAGACAGGCGAGATCTCGAAGTGCAGATTCTGCGGCTTCGCGGCCTCCCGAATCTTCATATCGGCCTCCTCGACCTTTTTGGTGAGTGCCACCAAGTCGTCCATCAACTTCGCATCGGCATTTTTGACGTGTGCCCTCTGCGACAATGAACGCCACGTATACACAACACTTTCCTTTTCAGACACCGTTTTCAGCACAGCTCTCATTTGTAATATGATCGGGTTCACTGCCCTCGACGAGGGAACCGGTGCGAGAGCGGTCAGATTTATCCCCGCAGCAAGCTGCTTCGCGGTGAAATCGCCTGCGGCCGCGGCACCGATCTTCAGCACGTAATTGCCATCCTTGAGTCCCTTTACCGTGAGCGTGTACTCGCTCAACGCCAGGACGTCGGGAGCAATGGGAAGAATAGCGCGGGCATCGTCCGGGATGGGGAACGGCAATCGCTCATCCAGCCGATAGAAGGTTACGCCACCTTTCTCGGGGATTACGTTCGTAACGCTACATCCCTTTGCCTCCGCCTTCCCTGCCTCGGCGTCGATGGTGGCACTGCTGACGAATCCGTCTGCTTTCAGATCTTTCAGCAATGCGGCAGCCATCATCAGTTGACCTGGAGCACCCGGATGAACCGCATCGCCAGTGAGGTTGATACCCTTCGCCGGGTTCTTCTCCTGGGCAGCTAAGAACAGCCGCAGTTGCTCGACACCCGCGATCGAATCGTCAACCGTGGCATTTTTCAAATCCGGAATGGTTGCCGCCAGTTTCTCACGTAGCTTGTTCTTTCCCCACGGATCCAACAGCGAGTGGAACTGATCGGCATACGGAACCTTCTCTTTCTCGCTGAACTCCTTCAAAGCGGTCGCGTACTCGTCGAGGCGCCGGTTGTGACCTCCGATCTTGGCGGATAACGTACCATCATTGACAGGGCTGGCAGAGAGAATGATCGGCCGCGCTCCGCTCTTGCGGATGCGGTCGGTCATCGTACCCATGTTCTTGATAAAGTCCTCGGTCTTGGTGCCGCCAGCGTCGTTCATCCCAAGTTCAACCGACACCACAGTCGGCTTCCACGCTGCGATATCGTAGTCGAATCGGGCAAGCGTACTCGGAATTGTGTGACCGCCAACGCCCGAGTTGCGAAACGCGAACTTGATATTGGGATAGCGTGCGTAGCAGAACGCTTCAAAGTAATTTGAATGCAGATGCTGGGCGGTGATGCTGTCGCCAGCCATTACCCAGATGTCGCCGTCTTTCAGTGGGAATGCCGTTTCGTCGGCAACCGCCGTAAGAGGTTCGTTTGGTGCGGCCTTGATAGAAGTGGATGTGGTTGTCAGGAATGCGAGGAGTGAGAGTAGCACCAACGAGTATAAGCAACGCATGAGAGGTTCTCCGCGAGGGAATGGGGATGGGACGCGATCCGGAAGGCTGCCCTGATGCTACCCGCAGCACAAAAGCATCGCCAGAACGCAATCGAAGAATAGTGCGATTAAGCCCATTACACAGGGTTTTTGCTATCTCCCCTTCCCCACGCGCGATAAGCTGTAACGCAGTTCCGTTAGACTCTCGGACGCGGCCGCGTACTCATTCCGCCGCGCCCTTCCTTTCCCACCGGGAGATTTTCAATGTCGCTTCGCACTCGCCGGGAATTGTTTCACGATGTCGGTCGGGGCATGTTCGCCGCTGCCCTTGGTCCAGTGGTCGCAAGTGATCTCGGGTTGGGGTTTGCAGCGGAGGAAGCTCCCAAACACCTCACATTCGGCGATCTGGACCCACTTGTCTCCTTCCTCCAGGAGACTCACCCCAGCAAACTTCTTCCCAAGGTCGCGGAGAAACTCAAGGCCGGGACGGACCTCAAGCAGTTCATTGCCGCGGCCGCCCTCGTCAACGCTCGAGCATTCGGCGGCGAAGATTACGATGGATATCACACGCTGATGGCGTTGGCTCCCGCTTATTGGATGTCGATGCAGGAAACGCGCGAAGAACGCCGACCTCTCGCTGTGATGAAAGTGTTGATGCGGAATAGTAACCGGCTCCAAGCCGTTGGTGGGGCCAATGCCGAAGTTCTCAAGCCAGTCAAAGCTGGAAAACTTGCTGCCGATCAACCTCGCGGCGAACAACTCCGGGAAATCGTCCGCAAGAGCGATATGGCTGCCTCGGAGGCAACTTTTGCCGCCATTTGCGATACGAGCAAACCCGAGGATGCACTGAACGCCCTCATGATGGCCGTAGATGACGCAACCGATGTTCACCGGATTGTGCTGGTTTCGCGAGCATGGGATCTGGTTGGCTTCGTAGGGGCCGAACGAGCACACACTTTGCTTCGTCAATCGGTTCACTTCTGCGTCCAGAACGAGGGCAACGCTGCGAAGCGTAGTCAGCAGGTACGTGAATTGATCCCCAAGATGCTCGACCAGTACGGCCTTCTCGGCAAGAAGCCCGGCACGAAATCGGCCGATGATGAATGGGTGAGCAAATTCGCCGAGACCATCTTCCGGTCAACCGCAGCGCAGGCCGGTGAGGCTGTCGCTGCTGCGATTGGAGAAGGGATCGAAGCGGAGGCCATAAGCCAGGCGATTGGCGTCGCGGCGAACCAACTCATCACGCGGGATGAGGGTCGGCCGAAGAGCGAGGGTGGGAACAAGCCTGCTGGAAGCATTCACGGCGATTCCATTGGAGTCCATGCCTGCGACTCGGCGCACGCTTGGCGTCACCTAGCCCGTGCCGGGGATCGTCGGACTCAGGTCACGAGTTTGATTCTGGCCGGTTATCAGGTCGCGCGCGACCGGGGCGAACGGGGTGGCAATTTCCTCAACTGGGACCCATACCCCCGAGCAGAACATCAAGAGAAAGTGAAAGGTGTCGCCGCGGATTCCCTCCTCAAGGAACTCGATGGCGCGATTCGCGAAAAGAATCAGTCCCGTGCTGCAGCCCTCACCAACCGGATCGTTGTGGAGAAGCCCGACAGCATCAAGGAACTGATCGCCTTGTTCCGAGGATTTGCAACCAGCGAGGATGGGGCTTTGCATGCCGAGAAGTTCTTCATCACAGCAACACAAGAGTTTGAAGCGGCCCGACCCATTCATCGAGCTGGTCAACTGGTGGGGCTCTCGCGAGTTACCGCCAGCGAGTATGGCCTCCCGGCACCCGGTTTCAAGGAAGCGTGTGACCTGATGAAGGGGTGAAAAGAAAAGCGACTTGATCTCTTGAGCAATCCACGGGAGTTCCTGGGCGTTCATCCTGAGCCCCGGAACTCTCACCATGTCGAGACAGATTCAGACTCTGTCGTAACTAGCTGTGTTTGTTTCCATAGGGCAGCGATCTGATCGAAGAGATATTGCAGTTATTAATTCCCGTCGCTGGTGGCTCAAAATAACTCAAAAGTACACTTGTATATTGCCCTAACTTCAATTTCACCTATATCTTGTTCCGCGCTTTAATGATTTGGCTTTGTTTTGCAGAATCGATCACTTTTTTAGGACCAGTGCAATAATAATTCAAATATTATTAAGAATATACTTATGGCTGCGGTGTCCTCATCTGTGCAACACTGTGACATCGTTCACATTGTCTTCGGCAATCTTGCGTGTGATTTTTCCCGCACGCAGGAGCTGTCGCACCGATTCATCGAAGCCAATCATTCCTTCTTCGCGTCCGGTGAGCAGGTAGTTATCGATACTCTCCATTTTGTTCTGGCGGATGGCGTTGGCGATTGGGTGTGTGTTCCACAACACTTCAATGGCCAGGTGGCGTTTCGCAGCCTTCTCGACTCCCGGCAACAACCTCTGGCTCACGACTGCCCGTAGACTCATCGCGAGTTGCCCGCGAACTGTCGCTTGTGCATCCTGGGTGAAGAAGTCGGCCAATCGTGTGATTGCTCCCTTGGCATCTCGCGTATGTAACGTGGTGAAGACGAGGTGACCGGTTTCGGCAGCGCTGAGAGCCATCTGAGCAGTGTCGCGGTCGCGAATTTCCCCCACCAGGATCACATCCGGGTCCTGCCTCAGACCATACTTCAGCCCCTCGGAGAAAGTGAGCACATCCAGCCCCACCTCTCGCTGAGTAACCACGGAGTTTGGAGCATGCGGAAAGACATATTCGACTGGTTCTTCGACCGTGATGATCCGGCACCCACCTGCATTATTGAGTTGTTGAACGATCATCGCGAGCGTCGTTGTCTTCCCAGACCCAGTAGCTCCAGTGACGACAACGAGTCCATCCCGAAGACCGGCCAGACGGTTGGCAAGAGCGGGAGGGAATCCGGCCCAATCGAAATTGGGGATCGAATTGGGGATGACGCGAAAACAGGCACCGAGTTGTTGACCCGCAGTGAAGAGCGAGCCCCGAAAGCGAGCAATGCGAGAACCGATCTGCACACCAAAAGAGAAATCGACGTTCTTCGAGTCGCGGAATCGAACGAGACCTTCTGGCGGGCACACGGAAAGGAGAAGCGGTTCCGATTCCTCGGCTGTCAGCGGTGGCTCTGGCAGCTGAGTAAGGGCTCCGTGCGTCCGGACAACGGGGGGGTAACCGACAACCAGGTGCAGGTCCGATGCCTCAACCTCAAGGGTCCACTCCAACCAGCGACGGAGTTTCTCAGGCACCGCGGGCAGTTCAGAATCGCTCATGCTACTATCTCAATAGCTTATTCGGGGAGATGAGAAAAAGTGGTGAGAAGAGGATACGCCCAGAGTCAATCTACCGACCCTCGGAGGGCAACGCCGTAAACGATTTTCCATAACCACAGATCCCCGGAGGGGTCTCAGCGATTAGCCGGTGGTTGAGCGAAGCGACACCACCGGTTTGCATCCCATCCCACCGACCCTGGAGGGGTCTCGCAGAGGTGTGGCTACGACCCTCCAGGGTCGATCTTTTTTTACGATCATAAACCGGTGGTGTCGCTTCGCTCAACCACCGGCTAATTGCTGCGACCCCTCCGGGGTCGGGAGATTGTCGCCACGCTGTTCGCCAGAACTCTCTACGTTCACCAACCAAACACCCAATCAGTGGTTGAACAGGAACGCTGGGCTATTGATTAGCGCCCAGACAAGATCCTGGGCACCAAGGACTCGTGCATCAGTCGGCGGGGCATTGGCAGCTTCAGCCGCGAGCCGCTGATACTCCTTGTCCTGGGCCAGATACATCCCCTGAAGCTTTGCCTTCTGGTCGGGCGTTCGTTTATCTTCCGGTGTGTCCAGGAGTACGACCTGCTCGGGAGTGACTGGGCTGGTCAATTTCGGGTTCGGGTCGGTCGTAACCGAGAGTCGAAACTTCCCG
>DASZJS010000700.1:0-4561 GCA_035947935.1 Gemmata sp.
GACGACGAAAAGCCTACACTCGCCGGTTGCTCCGGCGACGATACGAACTTCGACAATCTCGGGTGTTAAGTTGCAAGAAAAGAAAGAGGCTGCGTGAGTCAGACCGCGGATGGGGCCTTGAAACGTTGCGTTGGCGATCGAGCGATCTTCTCTCTCCGACGAATCAGATGAATCAGGGCGAGAACAATCTCCTGTTTTATATCGAAAACTCAACCCGTAGTGGCTCCTTCAGAGGCCGATCTCACGAGCTTCGCATATTTGGCGAGAACGCCGCGAGTGACCCGGATCGCGGGTGCCCTCCATCGACCTTTTCTGGATTCCAGTTCGCTGGGAGCCACGTTCAACGTCAGTTCCTTGTTGTCGGCATCAATCGTGATGGAATCTCCATCCTCCACAAGTGCGAGCGGCCCGCCAACCCATGCCTCGGGCGCAATGTGACCGACCACCAAGCCGTGCGTTCCACCGCTGAAGCGACCATCGGTGATGAGTCCCACGCTTTCGCCAAGCCCCTGACCCATCAGCGCGCCAGTGATTGAAAGCATCTCCCGCATCCCTGGTCCGCCGACCGGCCCTTCACCCCGAATCACGACGATGTCGCCCGCGACGATTTTCCGCGCCTGAATTGCCAGGAAACAGGCTTCCTCACCGTCGAAGACTTTCGCGGGGCCAGTAATGTTGCGTTGCTTCAATCCGGCCACTTTCGCGACTGCACCTTCTGGGGCCAGGTTGCCCTTCAGGATCACGATGATCCCGCGATCGAACATTGGCTTCTCGAAGGAATACACCACGTTCTGCGGCTTCGCAAAAACGCTTGCCACATCGGCCAGATTCTCGGCAATGGTTTTCCCTGTCACCGTGATGCAGTCGCCGTGCAGGGAACCGCGATCCAGGAGAGCCCGCATCACTGCTGGTGTCCCGCCCACGCGATAGAGGTCAAACATGACGTGCTTGCCGCCCGGCTTTAGATCGGCGAGATGAGGCACCTTGGCACCCAACCGATCGAAGTCCTCCAGTCGCCATTCAACGCCCGCTTCGCGGGCGATTGCCATGAGATGTAACACGGCATTCGTGGAACCGCCAAGCGTCAAAACGAGGGTATACGCATTTTCCAGGCTCTTTCGCGTAATGATGTCGAGAGGACGTATGTTCTTTTCGATGCACTGAACAACTGCCCGGCCAGCCAGGAATGCCTCTCGTTCCTTTGCGGCTGATACTGCGGGATTGGAGGCTCCATATGGGAGTGAAAGCCCCAGTGCTTCGATGGCACTGGCCATTGTGTTTGCTGTGTACATCCCTCCACATGAGCCGTGCCCCGGGCAACTCTCGCACTCGACCTTGTGCAAAGTTTTCTCATCGATCTTACCGGCCTGATGCTGCCCGACAGCCTCGAAGATGGAGACGATGTCCACATCTTCACCATGCGGTCCAACCCCGGGCAGGATGCTTCCACCGTAAACGAACACGCTCGGAATGTTCAGCCGTGCCATCGCCATCGCGCAACCGGGCATGTTCTTGTCGCATCCGCCGTAGGCCACAAGCCCATCGTGATTCATCGCCCCACACACGGTCTCGATGCTGTCGGCAATCACTTCGCGGCTCACAAGGGAGTATCGCATTCCGAGGTGGCCCATCGAGATGCCATCCGAGACCGTTGGGGCTCCGAATGTCTGAGGGACTCCACCGCCCGAACGGACACCTTCACGCCCTTTCCCGGCGAGGCGATCCAGATGAGCATTGCAAGGCGTGATATCCGAGAAGAGTGAGGCAATACCGACTACCGGTTTCTCGAAATCGTCGTCGGTGAACCCCACTCCACGGAGCATGGCGCGGTTGGGTGAGCGACCCGTACCGCCAGTGGTGATCAAACTCTTACGCTGTGTCGGTTCTGACATCGCCTTCTCCCATATCCATGCTGATCCATTTGGTCTACTTACGTAACCCACTCACCCGGTACAACCGGGAATCCGAATACAACCCGACTCGCCTGTTATCCCTTTCTGAGTCCTCTGCGGCCATAGCCGAAAGTCCTGAAGTTGCAGGATTTGAGGCCAGGAGAGAACATACGAATGATAGGGAAAATTCGGGTTGATCCGTTTGCTCTGGGGATGCAAGTGAACTAGGAATTGTTGTCATCGTTCGGCGACGCTAATGAGTTGCGAACGATTCCCGAGACCCCCCGATTGTCCCGGAAGGGTCCAAACAACCTGCAGGAGTTTGAAATGCGCAGCATTTGCAAGACCTTGGTATCGTTCGTGAAGAATGAAGATGGCCCGACCGCAGTTGAGTACGCAGTGATGCTGTCACTCATCATCGTGGTCTGCATCGCCGCCATCACCACCCTTGGCTCGAATGCCAACCAAGCCTTCAGCTTCGTCGGCTCAAACATCAAGGGCTAATCCAGCTACAGTCTAACAACCGCACTCTCCCCAACCCGCACAGGGCAACTTGCGCGGGTTGTAGCGTTTAATCCCCGAGATTCAACGCAGTAGACGATTCCTCTTGTTTTTCCCTTACCCTCAACGCCCTGAGGTTGCCAGCCATGCCGAGGTTCTTCCAAAAACTTGCCCGGTTCCTGAAGAGTGAAGATGGTCCAACAGCGGTCGAATATGCGGTGATGTTGACTCTGATTATCGTTGTTTGCATAGCAGCCGTTACAACTCTCGGAAAAAACGCCAATCAGGCTTATAGTTTTGTTGGCTCCAACGTAAAAGGTCGCTAGCTCTTTCACAGGCGAAAACGAAGACCCCCACCAATTCAAACGGCGGGGGTCATTGCGATTCATGCAGGTCTGTCACTTTTCAGCCAGGAATGTTGCCGCCTCCTTGCCCAGATCCGAAGCGACCTTTTCGGTCAGTTCCCCAGGCTTGTAAGCGTGGTTCACTCGCACAACCAGTTTGCTATAAAGCAGCACCGTCACCTCGGCAGCAGAATGCAACTGGTACTTCTTCAGGAAGCGGGGTTCGATCATCCCTAAAACCACCTGCTTGAGGTTCTCTTTGTCCGCAAGTTTACTAAGTGCAGTTTTAGTGTCCTCGTTGCTTTCGGTTATCACCACACACGCTCCCACCCCACCGCTTCTTCCTGCTTCCACGGCAGCCTTTTCGACGTGCCGAACGAGCGCGTCGAGTCCTTCTGTGGGTTTTGTCGCGAAAATCATCACCACCGGGGCGTTGCCGTAGCGGCAGTAGAGGCAGGCTTCTTCCCCGGCGTCTTTGCCGTTGATGTTCAGAGGCTCGAAGGGGCCGGGGATCTTGGACCCGACCTGGGGTCCAGACAGGAATTCTTTCGGGTCGGCGGGTTGGCCAGTGGCCAATCCAGTTGGGGCGAACAGAGTCCGTGCAACGAACGCCGCGAGCGTTCCCATAGCGACGAATGCAGCGATGAAGTAAAGAACGCGCATGCGCTTTCTCCCTTTGCGATCATGGTTTCTCGGCCAGTTGTTCTTCGATCTTCTTCTCGAGTTGTTCGTCGGTTAATTTCATTTCATCGCTGGCCCACACCTTCTTACCCGTGCGATCGAACATGACCATGTATGGAATTGCCGAGAAGTCTCCGAGCAACTTGATCAGCGCTTCCTCGTCTTTCTTCGGCTCCGTCACGATGAAGTTTGGGAAAACCGCCCCCTTCTCCTTGAGGAACTTCAGGACCTTTTCCTGCTTGTAAGCATCTTCGTCGCCGAACTTATCCATGCTGAGACTTACACAGACAAGACCTTTTTCGCTGTACTTCTTGTGCAGTTCGACGAGGTGCGGAAACTTCTTCACGCAGGGAACGCACCATGTGGCCCAGCAGTCGATTAGCACAACTTTGCCTTTTTGATCTTTAACTGCCTTGGCGAGTTCGGTGGCTCGAACTTCTGTCGCAGTCACATTTTTCGCGGGTTCATCAGCCCAACCAACCACAACCACGATGAGAAGGCTGGACACTATGACCAACGCGCTAATTGCTCGAAACATACATTCTCCTCTCGAATGAATTTACACGCCTCTATCTTCGCGGAAAAGCCTCGGGCGTCAACGCTGGATGTACCGGGTGGATTGGTGAAACCTTTCGACGAACCATTTCGACATCAGCAGACGAGCTTACACTCGGCGCAGTTTGGAATGAAGCAAGGCTGGCGGCTCTGCCCACGCGTGCACGTGTGGGCCGACTGTCGACAGTCGGCGAGTTGAGTCGACAACGTCTGGAGAGTTTGTCAGAGGTGTCAGTAATCTCACAAGATTGCGACGATGCGTTTTGGCACTTAAGCGAGGCGTTTTCCATTCCAATTTCAGATTCAAACACCAGTCGCGGTCACAAATCGTCATGTGTCAAAGCCCCTTGCCATGTGCCCGATGGTGAGAATAATCACTTCAATCATAAACAAACTCGTGATTGGGACTAGCTGGCCAGCAGCAGCTAAATCCCCACGCGGTGTAACGCCGCCGTAACGAACTTCCGAAATCAAGCTACTCGCCGAATGCCGGCATGCGGATAATTACCGACATCACTCTATAGGGGGATCAACCATGACGAAGTTCCGGCTGGCGTTCATCATCGGGCTCTTTGCCCTTTCATTCTT
>DASZJS010000701.1:0-5554 GCA_035947935.1 Gemmata sp.
CCGCAAAAAAGCACAAAAAGCACAAAACAGACCCAAATAGATCGAAAGAGTTATTTTCCCATTCTTCTGTTTTCTTTTTTGTGCTTTTTGTGCTTTTTTGCGGCTAATTCTCTTCTAATTACGCCAACAGGTCCTTGCGGGTTTTGCCCTCGCGGACGATGTCGATTGGCCGATCGCCGGGCGACATCAGCTTCTTGGCGGCATCGATCCCGAGGCAGTGGTAAACGGTGTGGGCCAGATCCTCGACCGTCAGCCCATCCTCATCGGGTTCGCTCGCGGTGGGATCGGATTTGCCGTAGATCAGACCCTTCTTGATCCCGCCACCAGCCAGCACGACTGAGAACACCTTCGGCCAGTGATCGCGGCCAGCTGTTGCATTGATCTTTGGCGTGCGGCCGAACTCGCTGGAGATCATGATGAGTGTGCTGTCGAACAGTCCGCGTGTTTGCAGATCGGTAATGAGCGTGGCGAACGCCTGATCGAATTGCGGGAGTTGATTCCGGGTTCCCCCCGCGATTCCACCGTGGAGATCCCAACCGCCATAGGTGAGAGTCACGAACCGGACACCGGATTCGACCAACCGACGGGCCATCAGCATCCGCTGGCCCGCTGGGTTGCGTCCGTATTCATCGCGGAGTTTGGCATTTTCCTGGTTGATGTCGAAGGCGGCCCGGGCTTTCTCGCTGCTGATAAGCCCGTAAGCCCGCTGGTAGAAAGTGTCCATCGCATCGAGGTTGTCAGACTTCTCTTTCCCGGCGAAGTGGGTGTTGACGGCATCGAGCATGGTTCGCCGCGTAGTGAACCGATCCGGGGTAACGCTACCGGGTAGTGCAAGGTCTTGCACGCGGAAACCGCCATCGGCCGGGTCGCTCCCCAGGCTGAACGGAGCGAAGGATGAGGACAGGTAACCGCTCCCAGCGTAGTTGGTCGGCATGCTTGGAACGGCAACATAGGGCGGCAGGTTATTGCGAACGCCGAGTTCGTGGCTAATCACACTGCCCATGCTGGGGAATGTGATGGCCGGACTGGGGCGATAGCCAGTGAACATATTGTGGGTGCCGCGCTCGTGGGCCGCCTCGCCGTGAGTCATTGCCCGGCAAACCGCAATCTTGTCCGCGAGGGCAGCGGTCTTCGTCAAGCACTCGTTGAACTGAACGCCTTCGAGCTTGGTCTGAACGGTTTTCATCTCTCCGCGGTACTCGACCGGAGCATACGGCTTTGGATCCCAACTTTCCTGGTGAGCGGCCCCACCCGGGAGGAAAATATGAATGCATGCCTCGGCTTTCGGCTTCTTGGTCGCGGTCGGCTCGGCAGCCTGGAGGCGGAAATACTGATCGAGAGTCAGCCCAAGCGCGCCTACGGCCCCGACGTGTAAGAACGTCCGGCGGCTCAGTGGGGAACCCATGCAGGATCGGCTTAACAGATTCACGGTCGGACTCCTTTACGGGGGTCGTGAAGTCGTGAAGTCAGGGATTGTTCGTGTACGCAGGGAGAGTTTCGAGCAATAACGAGCAGCGATTCGCGTAGGCGAGCCCCAAAAGAACACTTTGGGGTGTACCGGAGAACTTTCAGGCAGGCAGCATGAAGAAAACGACGTGGCAGCGGCGTTCTCGAAGTTAAAAGATAGTCGCTAATGGGGCTGCCGTCAATTCTTTCCCGGAATTGTTGTGTTGCTATACGACCCTATGGCCGCTTCCTATTTGCGGGCCACGCAGATGAGAGCATCCTTGGTTCGGATGAAAAGCGCCCCGCCGCAGATGGCGGGAGTAGCCATGCACGTCTCATCCATCTTGTTGACCGCTAATAGTGCGAATTCCGGCCCGGCCTTTACCACCCGTACCTCGCCTTGCTCCGAGGTGAAATACAGCCGGCCATCAGCAGCGACCGGCGAGGCCGTATAGCTCGTACCGCCGACCCGTTCCTTATACTCCTCCTTACCGGTTGCGGCCTCGTAGCACGTCACCATCCCGGAGTTCCCGATCGTGTAGAGGTATTTTTGGTAGACAATCGGTGTCGGCATGTACGGCCCGCCACGGAGTTTGCCCCACGCGATTCCGGCGTTTGCTGTTTCGCCCATTTTCATGGTGATGTCGCCAGTTGCGCCGGGCTTGATCGCGAATATCGGTTGGATTGGCCGGTTGCCGCTCACAACGAACGCCAATTCGGGCGTGAGAACGGGCGTCGGCACGGTTGCTTCCGACTTCTTGTCGAGCCGCCACAATTCCTTCCCGGTTGCCGGGTCGTAGCCGCGAGCGTATTGCGAGGCGTTTGTCACAATCTCCACTCGCTTCGCGTTTCGCCATACCGTCGGGCTGCTCCACGATGGAATTTCATCGCGAGGAGTCGTCCAGAGTTGCGAACCATCGGCGAGGCTGTATGCGGCAATGAACGAGTCTTTGCTCAGATCGCACTGCAAGATCACGCGGTCCTCGTGGAGGACGGGTGAGGCAGCGAACCCCCATTCGTACTGCTGCTCCAGTGTGAAACTCGAATCGATCGTTCCCAGGTCGCGCTTCCAGATGAGCTTGCCGTCGAAGTCGTAACAATAAAGTCCTTCGGACCCAAAACACGCAACGAGCCGCTTTCCATCGGTCGCGGGAGTACAGTTCGCGTGGCTGCCCTTGAGGTGCCGCTTGATCTTCGGCACGCCCTCAAACGCAGTCTTTGTCCACAGGATTTTGCCAGTAAGCCGGTCGAGGCAGATGACCTGAAAGGCGAGCTTGGTATCGTCCATCACCGAACTCGGGTCGCCGTAGTTGCCGGTCTTGATTTCGGTGTTGCCGCCGATAGCTGTAGTGAGGAATACCCTATCGCCCCAAATAACCGGGCACGAATGGCCTAGACCAGGGATTGCGGTTTTCCAATTGATGTTTGTTCCTGCTTTGACGTTCCAGATGAGTGGCGGGTCTTGCCCATCGGCAACGCCAGTGGCATCCACGCCGCGGAACTGCGGCCAGTTTGCTGGCACGATGGTCTTTACTCCGACCACGTCCTTCACCGCGACCGGCTCTTTCGGTACAGGCTTCGAACCTTGCGGATAGTACACGGCTTCCGCCGTGTATCGTTTTGAAATGATGCGTGAGACCTTCTCGCCCTTCCGCTCGAAGATGAGTGTATTCTCCTCAGTGCCGAGTGGAACGAAAGTGTTCGGACCAGTTGGCTTATATGCGACGCGGCTTTGTCCGGAACTGGTCGCCAAGCCTGTTTCCTTGACCTCGACCTTCATCACCGTGCCGTATTCGTTCTCGTAACTCCCGGCCAAGGACTGCCATGCCGCGCGGTCCTTTTCCGCTGCCATTGGCAGTGGCTTTGCGCCTGCCTTGGTGAGTGCCTCGCGAATTTCTTTCTTCGCATCTCCGCTGGCGAACAGTGCTGCATCGAGGGCATCCTGCTTGACCTTTCCAGTGTCAAGAATGGCTTGCAGGACAGGTAGCTCACCCTGGCGCGCTGCGGCTGTTACTGCGGCATCTACATCCTTGGCTCCAGCCTTGAGGAGTGCTTTTACATTATCGAGTTTGCCGAGGGATTGACTGAGGGGTGTCATATACCAAATGCCATCGCGGGCGCTGGGGTTGGCTCCGCGGGCAAGGAGAAGTTCAATGACCTCGGTTTTGCCCTTACTTGCTGCAATCCACAAGGCGGTGATGCCGTACTCGTTCTTCGCGTTCACATCGGCACCCTTGTCGAGAGCGGCGATGATCGCCTTATTATCGCCAGCTCGAACGGCCCCCCAAAGCATATCGCGGGCCTCTGTTTTCGGGTCGGCCGCACGGCCTGCGAGAGTAGTCGATGCCCCGAAGATCATCAAGAGATAGCAACAGCGCATACGAACCCCCCAGTAGGCCTGGAGTCGGAACCGAATTGGGGAACGGATATGATGATAAGGGAGTACGCGGCCGGAATTCCTGGAAAAAGAAGCAATTCCTTCCAGAAAATAGAATTGTATAAGGCGGCTAGTTCGATCAGTCGTCTAAGTGTTCTGGGCCAAAATCCAGGCGGAATCGACCAGTGACGAGAACCTCATCGTCTCGCCGCTCCGTGCGGATGATCTGAACCAGAACTGCCAGACCTGCGGTTCCGGGAACGTCGTCGAATGCCACATACATGTGTCGGGTGGGGGGCTTGGATGGAGCGAGTATTGCCAGCCCGCCTCTTGAAACGTCCTTACACCGGGCGGCAATCGGAGGATCGATTCCGCCGTCTGGATGAAGCGGAAACAGGCTTGCTTGGAAAGCAACTGGAATGCGAGGATGTTTTCGCCTCTCCTCGATGTTGTTGAGTTCCCGACGAACTCCATCGAGTAATTTCACTATCACGCGCTCGGCAGTATGCGCGAAATCCGCGGGTGGTGCGCCATAGAGATTTCCGGTAGCCAGGATCTCTGAAGCACCGCGGCCGGGTTCGGGAAGCTGGACCACCACTTCCAGGCCCGAGTTGGTGTCCTTCATCGAGGTTCCTCCGAAAAGGCCAGCCTTGACTGGAGCCATTAGAGGTCGACGAAACACCACCCGGCCGACATTCCGGGCATCCATAGTCACGCCGCCTTCTTCCCACAACAAGTCGAGTTTGACCTGAGCAACTCGCGGATCGATGCTGCTCAGGAATCGGCAGGACCAGGTGCCATCCGGGAGTCGAATCACGACTCCTCCAAGTTCAGAAGCGCCCTCGCGAGTCTCTGCTGTTTGCATAACGGCTCCAACGAACTGGGCGGGAGTCCGTCTGGGAGCGCTGGTCGAACGGCCCAAGAGGTGATCGACCGGAAAGATGGATAAAATCTGGTTCAGCTTGGGTGCAAAAGGACTGTGCAATTGCTCGTGGGGCGAAAAAACAGGGGCCGGTGTCAGGACGCCGAAATTCGACTGACCAGGCAAGCCGCCGACGCCAGCGAACCGCAAGCGCTCGCCACTGCTGCCTGGTAGCGGAGTGGATGAAGGTATGTTCTGTGATGTCGGCTGGTTGGAGTCGCCCGGCCCCTGTGTCTGTGGGTTGGGGACCAGGGTCGGATCCGAGACTGGTCGCACGGTTTGATGGCCGGGGCTCTGGTTCTGCTTTTTGGAAGGGGTGATCAGTGCAAGACGGGGTGCATTTGCTGTCGATGCGGACGCTGCGGTCAAAGCACGGATGAACGCCATACAGGATGGGAATCGCTCCTCTGGCTTCTTAGCGAGGGCACGCCCAACTGCGCTGCGATCGCGTTCGGGAAGCCCCGTCAGGTCGGGCACAGCAGACACATGCTGTATCATGATCTGCTGTGGTGTGCGGCCAGGGAAGGGGAAGGTTCCTGAGAGCAACTCCTGGTAGACGAGGGCAAGACTGTACTGGTCCGATCGTGTGTGGACCTGCCCCTGGAGTACCTCCGGTGCAGCGTATCTCGGGGTAAGACCGCGACTGCCGCGGCCATTCTTTCTTCCATCCAACTTGCTGACCAGCCCGTAGTCGCCCACCTGCACATGACCGCCCGTGAGGAACAGGTTCGCTGGCTTCACATCCAGGTGTTGGAGCCCGTGCTTGGCACCAATGAGGTCGAGTGCTTCCCCAGCTTCCATCAAATACC
>DASZJS010000702.1:0-2815 GCA_035947935.1 Gemmata sp.
GCATGAATTGTATCCGACGTTGCCGCACACGGCCAAGTCCCATTCGGCGTTTTCCTGAGTTCAGACGGAACCGAGAACGTGAAACGTGGAATTACTGTTTCGTGAACGGCACAGGTAACAGGAAAGCGTGTTGCTCGAAGAGACTCGAAACGCCATACCAACTGATATGTTGCGAGGCGAACACCACCAACACATAGGCCACAACCACCGGAAGCACACTCAACCGACCCAAGTAGCGGGACAACCAGAAACGAGGCTGCTGTCGCCGCGTTGCCCGGGAGTAAGCCCAGCCATCCAGTAGTCGGGCTGGAAAGATGAACGCCAGGAAGATCAGCCCTTCCAGGTACATCAAATCCCGGGGTATCATCTCGATCTTCAAGATATACAGGGGGATCGCAAACAACAAATGGATGCAGAGTGCGAGGGCAAACGCCAGGGGAGCAGAGCGATAGTCCCTGCGAACGGCCCGGAGTTCCAGGAACGCTCGCAGGCGGCCATCCCGAGCGAACCTCGTTTGAAGGAATGGGAGATACAAGACAACCAGGCCGAGAAGAACCCCACCCAGCACGCCAATGGCGGGTAGATGATGGCCCTGACCGAGTAAGGCCAGCGGCACCAGGAGCCAGAGGAAAGCTCCAAGGAACCCGCGAACACCCAGCCAGAAGTAATAAGGCAAGCGAAGCGCTGTAACGGCATTCCACAAACGATCGCGGGCCGTCCGGACCACATTCTCCCGGAACCCTTGGCGAATGAGCCAGACAAAGTTCAGAGGCCAAAAGAATGATCGGAGCCGACCATCACGCAGACAAGCCGCCGTGATGTGTATCGCGTAAAGCACAGCGAGAACCACGAGCCACGTTTCCCACTGTCGTGAAATGCGACTACCCAGATCGATAATACGGGCTCGTTCTGCCATGTAGGACATTCCATACAGCGGCAGCCAAAGCAAGAAGGCTCCGGTGGCAATTCCACCAAAACGAGCAGCAGTTCGCACTCCGATGAACCCATCGCGCAGCCAACCGCTCCGGGCAACACGGCCACTGGCTTCCAGAAGGTAACCGAGTGTCAGGAACTGCACGATGGGCACGGAGGCAAGAATTGCCAGCCCCAGGAACAATGATGCAAACCCGAACATCCACTCAATCAGCCTAGCTCCACGACTGAAACCGCGACGGATCAATCCACGCCGCGGGAAAACGATGGGAACAAGTCCAGAGTGGTGCCCCTCGGGAACCTCGTGGGCGACGGGTAAGCCAGTGGTTGTGGTCGCGGAAGCCATGTTCTGGGTATGGCCGGGTGATGGTGTGCGATACTGGAGTTACCCGGCTCGATCCGATCAGGTTTCGGAGAGAGGCCGCAAGAAGAAATAAAGGGCAATGGCCGCAAAAAAGCACAAAAATCGCAAAAAGGAGAACCGACAAGAATAGTTGGGGGTTTCCATTACGAAGTATTGTTGTTCCAACTGCTCGATTTGAAACTCCCTGACTCGCTTGGGAGTAGGAACCAATAACTCCCCTCCCGGATGTACGCCAATGTGGGCACGGAACCTCCTCTTTGTCGCGGTTATCGTTGCCGGAATAGCCGGGCTCCGGGCCAGCCTGTTCTCGCTTGATACCGAAACCCGGAAGGTTCATTTCGATTCCACCCCCACGAATGAGGATGATTTCCAAAAAACCGTCCGGCAAGTCGATGCAGCATTCCGGCAAGAGTGGGCGCAACGGGACTTAATGCACGCGGCACCGGCCGATCATCTCATTGTCGCTCGGCGTATGTCGCTTGCTCTCACCGGTAGCGTCCCATCGCTCGAAGAGATCCGCCAGTTTGAAGCTCAACCCGCCGATAGTCGGCTCGCTGGCTGGGCGAACCATCTTCTCCACGACCGCCGGTATGCCGATTACTTCGCGGATCGACTTGCCCGCGCATATGTCGGAACCGAGGATGGCCCGCTCATTCTCTACCGCAAGCGGCGATACCTCGCCTGGCTCAGCGATGAGTTGCTGAAGAACACAGCGTATGGTGCCATAGTCCGAGAGATGATCGCCGCGAAGGGGTTGAACACCGATTCGCCCGGCGTGAATTTCATTGCGGCAACTTACGATGATGCCAAGAAGAAACCTGACCCCGAGAAGCTGGCCATCCGCGTTTGTCGGGCGTTTCTTGGGGTGCGAATCGACTGTGCCCAGTGCCACGATCACTTTTTGGAACCCGCCTGGAAACAAACCGATTTCCAATCCCTCGCGGCGTTCTTCGGCCAAACCCGACAGATCGTCACGCACATCGATGATGGCGGAGGCGAGTATCAGTACGAGGATCGCTCGCACGGTGGGACGCACGAGATCGCACCAGCCGTACCGTTCGCTCCAGAATTGCTCCCCACAGAGGGCACCCGCCGCGAAAGGCTCGCTGCATGGGTGACAGACCCACAGAACATGTTTTTTGCCCGCGCTACAGTGAATAGGATGTGGGCGATGATGTTCGGCCGACCGCTTCTCAAAAGAGTTGAGGCTCAAACGCTCTCCGAGCCAATCCCCCCTGCCCTGGAGATTCTCGCGACAGATTTCGCAGCACACGGCCACGACCTTCAAAGGCTTATCTTGCTCATCGCATCGACTGAGGTTTTCCGGCTCGACAGTGCGGCACCGTTCGACATCACGGATGCGCACGATGAAGCCTGGGCCGTATTTCCGCTTTCGCGGCTACGACCCGAGCAGGTGATCGGGAATGTGATTCAGGCGTCATCGGTGAAGACCATCGATCAGAACTCGCATGTGGTCACGCGGCTGGTTCGCTACTTCAACGAGAAGGATTTCGTGAA
>DASZJS010000703.1:0-2685 GCA_035947935.1 Gemmata sp.
GCTCAAAGATGTTCTGAAGGACATCCGGTGTCATACCGCACCCGGAATCCGTGAATGCCAACTGCGCATTTCCTTCAGAAACGCTCAGTGCGATCGCCAATCGCCCTCCCTCTTCCATACTGTCAAGAGCATTCACAACGAGATTCAGAATCACACTCTTGAGATCCTGAGCGTTCACGGGTGCGACAATGTATTCTTTCGGATCGAATGCGATCTCTTTCCCGCGACAGTTGGGGAGGTGACGAGCAACTTCGAGAACGCCACGGACGAGACCGGCCAGATCAGATGGCTCGCGCTTCCGTTCGCCCGTGCGGCTGAAATCGAGCAACTTCTGGGTAATGTCCTTACATCGCAAGGCTTCCTGCTGGATCATTTTCAGGTATCGCGTGAGAACCTCGGCCTCAGCGGGATTTCCACCGCCTCGGGCTGAAGTCATCGCAGCAAGAACCTCTAGCAAGCGGCGTTCCAGTGCTTCCGAACAAAACAGAATACTGGCGAGTGGATTGTTAATCTCGTGCGCAACCCCCGCGGCCAGGAACCCGACCGACACCATCCGCTCGCTTCGGACGAGTTGTCGACTTCGCTCGTTAACCTGGCGAGCAAGGTCGGCGTAGATCGCCGCGAGGCGCGTTGTCATGGCGTTGAATTCATCGGCAAGTTCCTGCAATTCATCTCCGGAGGCCAGACCGATCGGGTGTTCAAAATCGCCTCCGTGAACCCGTGCGACCCCCGCCTGGAGTTGACGGATGGGAGCAAACATCCACACGCGGAAGTAGTAGAGCAGCGTCAGCACCAGCGCCAAAGCCCAGGCGGTGGCGAAATACACAATCCACATACTCTGGCGAATCGTACGATTCGAGGTGCGAATGCCCTTCTGGATATCGTCGTAAAGGGCAAGCCGGAGGTGCTCCGCGCACTGGCGTGCGGTTTCGTGGGCCTTCCGCACTTCGGGCTTCAGGGAAAGGGGAACCGTGTGATCGTCGTTGACCGTCGGGGTCACTCGAATGGCCTTGCGCAACTGTTTCAAGTCATCGTCGAGTTGGGCGATCAAGCCAGATTCTTGCTCCCCGTTATCGGGGTCCAATCCCCGGGCAACGGTTTCCGCATTTGCTTCACGGAACTTCGCGAGCGACTCCTCCGCCAATTGAATGGATCGTTCGTATCCGTCTGGTGCGACAGTCGAATTGTCTTTGTTAGACGCGTTCAGGCTATCCACGATAACGCTGGCAATTTGCAGTTCATACATCTTCCGCTCGGTGGTCCGAACGGTCGCGCTATAGGCCTGAATGCCGTACAGGGTGCCACTGAGCAGCAGCCCAATGCTGCCGACCACCAGCCCCAGCCCTAGCATCAGTTTGTACCGCAACCGGCGTGGACGAGCCACCGCAACTCCCCCGTGCCGTCCCATAGCCGATCGCCCGAAACGGAGAGCTCGAGCTTTCTCATTTCGGCGATCGGATCGGGTTTCGACAATAATACCGACCCTGGCGGCTTTCCTCGGAGAAGAAGCAACGTGGGCCGGAGTCGTTGAGCGGGCGGGACTTTACCAAGAGCGTTCTTACAAGACGAGAGCATTTTTTGCAGTCATCTCGCCCGGAGTTACAATCTGAACACTGCGATTGACACCGGAAGAAAAATTACTTCCATAACTCCTCCAGCGGTTTACACAAAATTGCAAGCCAACTGGTGTTCTTCTGAAGCCCAACAGGGCGAAAGATCTGAGTGTCGAAGTCGCCCCACGCGAAAGGGAATGCGATGAGCGCCTCCAACCTCGCCAATCGACGGTGCGTGCCCTGTTCCAGCAAGACGCTTTCGCTCGATCGTGAGGCAATCCAACAACTGATTCCCCAGATTCCTGGCTGGCGGCTCTCGGAAGATGGCAAGCGGTTGATTCGGAACTGGCGCGTTCTCGACTTCATAACCGGACTGGATTTCTTTCGGCGGATTGGCGATGTGGCCGAAACCGAGGATCACCACCCCGACTTACACCTCGCGAATTACCGCGACGTGACGGTTGAGCTTTGGACTCATGCTGCCGGGGGCTTGACTGAAAACGACTTTATCATGGCAGCGAAGATTATCGCACTGGAGCAACCTCTTCTGAAGGGATGAGGGATGAGCGATGAAGGAAGACAAAAGAGTCAGGAGCCGGAAAACAGGGATCCCGGGAAACACACTTCTGTCTTTGGATTTCCTTCATCCCTCATCCCATCTAATGCGGGGCCGATAATGCGTGGAGAGCCTATGCAAGTGGGCCAGTGGATGGTCGGCAGCGGATCGCCCCTTCTCTGGATCTGCGGTCCATGCGTGATCGAGGGGCGAGATCATACCCTCCGCATCGCGGATGTCCTTCGCGGGTATGCCGACTCGCTCGGCCTTCAACTGGTGTTCAAGGCATCGTTCGACAAGGCGAATCGAACCTCGGGAAAATCGTTTCGCGGCCCCGGACTCGAAGAAGGGCTGAAAATCCTCGATGCCGTTCGGAAGGCAACCGGTTTACCCATCACCACCGATGTTCACGAATGCCATCAGGCCAAGCCTGTTGCGGAGGTGTGCGAGGTACTTCAGGTGCCTGCGTTTCTGGCCCGTCAGACGGATCTCCTCGAAGCCTGCGGACGTACCGGTCGTGTGGTAAATGTGAAAAAGGGGCAGTTCATGGCCCCGTGGGACATGAAGAACGTCGTC
>DASZJS010000704.1:0-2481 GCA_035947935.1 Gemmata sp.
CCCCCGCCGCCTCCGCCATAGCCGCTGCGGCCTCCACCGCCTCCGCCATAGCCACCTCCTCCGCCACGAGGACGCTCTTCGCGCGGCTTGGCTTCATTCACAGTAAGGCGGCGACCCTGATATTCAGCACCGTTCAGTGCCTGGATCGCCTCATCGGTTCCACTGGACATCTCAACGAAACCGAAACCGCGGCTCCGACCGGTCTCCCGGTCCATGATCACCTGAGCCTTGGTGACTGTGCCGTACTGCCCGAACAACTGCGAAAGTTCTTGTTCGGTGGTTGTGAACGGCAGATTCCCAACATACAGATTCTTGCTGGCCATGACATTCCCCCCCGGTGGGATCTCCTCATCGATCCGACCGGGAACTCTCACGGGCCGGCTACGCCGTCGTGGCCGGGAAGATAACTCAGACAAGCCGTCCACCAAATCCCGCCTCGCAACGCAGCAAGTGTTGTGGGTTACGCTACGCTGGTAATTTGGGTAGGGTGGGACGTACCGGGAAGGGCCAGACTGATTGGCTCGGAGCATGTGCAAGGCTGTGATAAGCTGTCGCAAGGCTTCAAAGCAAATCCGCCGTTTTACCAGACCGCGTACGCGAAGACTTGTTCACTATCTTCCTCGCCGCTGGGGTCCACCCCCAGTAGCTAATCGCAACTATACGCGCCCCCTGGAGAAAAGATAGTCGAAATCAGAAGATTTCATTGAGGTCGAATCGGCTGTTTTCAATATGGAGATGGCGACTCATTTCTGCCGTTCTCAGTCCAGATTTGAGGGAAAGACAACCAAACTATCATTTCGGAGCCTGTCTCAGCGTATCAAAGTTGCTCCACCGATCCATCCGATGCGAATCGGATGCGCCCCTCTCTCCAGGTAAGCGGGTTTGCGAGGCTGTTGGTAGCGGATTGCAGCATTGCCTCGGCCAGATTGAACTCGGCTAGGCTGCGAAGTCCCACATACGATGTGGTCAGCCGGGGGTTGATCTCGATGGCATAATCTTGAGTTCCATCTTCGGCCTGACCCAGAACAAGATCGACGCCGATGAAGCCTTTCAAACCCGGCACGCAATTCACCGTTCGTTGTCCCAACTGCACTGCTCGTCGGGCGAGGTCGGGTGAAAGCGGGATTTCTCCGCCAAGGTAACTGAATCGTCCATCGTTGGAGAGCACTTGGGAAGCAGGTAGCAAAGTGGTGTTGCCGGCAGGACCGCACAGGAAAGCGATACTTGCTGCCCGCCCAGGGACGAACTCCTGAAGGATCATTGGCCCGTGGTGCTTCTCGGCGGCAAGCTGCGCCTGAGCGCGCACAACATCGTGCGGAGAGGTGAGCAGAAAGGTCATGGTCGAACCGGCCCCATCGCGCGGTTTCCACACGACCGGGAAGGCTTCACAGCCGGCCGGCTCGCGCTCGGTCGTTGCTGGCGTCGGGATGTTGTGTCTTCGCCAATAATTGAAAAGCTCGAATTTATCGGATGTGAGCCGGATGGCATCGAACGATGGTCCGAGAAGATGACCCCCGGCTCGTTGAACGGATTCCGCGTAACGGCCCAGACAGTCATCGAAGGCGGGGGCGATAATGATGGTCCAGTCTGAAACCTTGCACATCTCATCGAACGATTCTTGAGCGGCCGGAGCGGCTTCGTCGGGAAACGCAAACGCGGCGGTCCCTGGTATCCTCTTGAAGTCTTCCACTACAGCGTCGCGCATGGCTCGCCCTTCGAGATACATCCCGTGGTCCGGTGATCGGGGTGCTCGGCCAATGCCGCGGGCAGTCAGGAATTCGTAGATGAACAAGCGCATGATCGATGTCAGGTGGCAAAGAAACGGAATACGTCAGAACTTGGATGATATCCAGGCTGGACTCAATTGATATGAGGGGATTGAATGACGCGAGAGTGAGTCAATTCGCGTCCCTGTCTCCCCAGTATGCACGCAGGCGTGAATAGATTTGGGCAAGGGGACGGTTGTAGAAATCAGCGATGATGAAGTATGCTCCTTCCACCAGGAGACCGACGCCTCGATTGACCGCGCCATGCGATGCGAGTCCAAATCGAGGTCGAGCTGGGAGTTCGATTGCCCGCAACTCATCCCATCGCATGCGGCCCTGAAGCGGCCCTTGGACGAGAGCGATCCCGCCGGGGCTCACCACAAGGCACGATTCCTGCCAGTTTGATGGGCGTCCACTTCCACTCGCTCGTGAGAAGCCAAACTGACAACTCAAGCCCAAGAAAATGAACGTGAATCCCGCTGCAAACCATTCGGCATCTCCTGAGTTGATTACCTCAAAGAGGCCAGCGCAAACCACCCAGACCAATCCCGTTGCGATTACCGCTCGGGAATAGCCGATGTGGCGGTGGTACGAATTGAGTGGAGGGAACGGACGGGCATGGAAGACGAATACTTTCTCAGGGCCGAACAAATCAACCTGCTGGGATACGAAGGTCCGCAATTTGGTGGGAACGCGGGCTGGATCAGGAGCGGAG